>CAZWOY010000130.1:0-9701 GCA_964635255.1 uncultured bacterium | reverse complement strand
ATGGATTCCAGCTTTCGCTGGAATGACTGCGTACGGAACGTTATTTTCCCAGTAAATCTACAAGCGTTGAACATAATTGCCATAGAATGACTTGATGTCCAGTGTGCGGGTTTTAGCCTGTTTGAAAACAAAGAAGAAAGATTCAATATGTCTTAGCTTACAATTAAGTTAGAAGCTTAACCCAAATTAAAAACATCGTCCTCGATAGCCAATTCGCAGAATATTTTATATTTTTTACTCGAAACGTAATTTCGCGCCTCTTCCAGCAGCGAAGTGCATTGTTCATCGGTTCTTTCGGGATCGTGGTGGGTAAATAAAACATGCGGGACGTCTGCGTGATGGGCGATATCAAGCGCTTCTTCGTAGGTTGAATGCCCCCATCCTCGACGGAATTCGATTTCAGACGGAAGATATTGCGCATCATGAATTAAAACATCGACGCCTCTGCAAAAGTCGATTATTTCGTCTTCGCTATGCCCGCCTTCGTATTGCATTCCGATTTCGTTGTCCGTTATAAACGCCAGCGAATGGTCATGGTAGTCAAACCGGTAAGCATATCCGTTGCCCGGATGGTTTAATGTCAGAGTTGTTATTGTAATGCCTAATATTTTAAGTGGTTTTGGCAGGTTTTCGTGAAATACAAAATTTGCGCGAAGCGTTTCGTTATTTACCGGCGAGTATCGGTTGTCATTCCTTCCCATTATATCGCGCTGCAGGACCTCCTGAGCCATTTTATTTCCAAACACCTGGATTGAATAGTTAGGATTAAAGGCTGGCCCGAAAAATGTAAAACCGGACAAATGATCCCAGTGAGAGTGAGTCAAAAGAAGATAAATAGGCGTTGGTTTGCTGTTCTTGCTGATGTGCGAGCCTAAACTTCTTATCCCTGTTCCGGCGTCGATAATGATTAAACCGTTTTCATCCGAGCTCAATTCAACGCAAGTTGTGTTTCCGCCAATCCTGACGGTATTTGGACCCGGAGCGGGTATCGATCCTCTGGCGCCCCAAAATTTTACTCTTAAACCCATTCTACAACCGTTGTATTATTAAAGTGCTTAATTATCAATACACCAATGTGTTACGTTTGATGGAATCTATCGATAGCCATGTCGTTAAATGCCTCGACGCCGTCGCCAATCCGCGAATTTAAAATTTCAGCGGCGTTTCTTCTGTTAGCGGCGATCTCCAGACAGCCATCGCTGCCAAAGAGCCAAAATAGTTCATCATCGGTATCTTTACTATAGGTTTTCCTGAACGAAAGACAATGATCAAATCTATCGATAATCACTTTCGAATTAACACTTATAATTTCAGTTGGAATATTTGTTGCAATATTCCCGAACTTATCAATATAAACTACTCTTCCGGCGATCGAATTTTTCTTAATTTTCGGCGGGTCGGGCGCAAAGGTAGCTTTGAAAGCTCCCATTTTGCCTATCTCGTCAAAATCCTTTCCGTTCGCTAACATTCCGGCGACCGGTCCGAACAGGTCTCTGCCGTGGAATGTTGAAGATATCGCGCCGTTTTCCATTGCATCGCTTTCATCCAGTATTCTAATATCGATTTCAGATTCCCAATCGATCGCTCCGGCAAATATCCCGTTGTCAGGTCCAACGAACATCAGTTTGTTATTTCTAACCGCAACCGCCTGACGGTCGGAACCGACTCCCGGATCGACGACCGCCGTGATTATCGAACCGGCGGGAAAATATTTACAGGATCTTTTTAACAAGTGCGAACCAGAAAGAATATCTCCTGAAGGCGTCTCATGAGATATATCGATAAATCTGACTCTGGAAGAATATCTCAGAATTGACAGCTTCAACTCTGAAACATAACTATCCGCAAGCCCAAAATCTGTGATTAAGCCCACTATTTTTGACTCAGATTGAATCAGCCCTCCTTTTGGACTTTATCTGATGCAATTCCATCGTTTTCGTATTTTTTTTGTTTAGCGGCGTCCCATAAAGAGAAAATAAGCAGTAAAGTTACTCCGATGGAGACGGAGGAGTCCGCCACATTAAAGGTTGGCCAGCGCAGCATTATTGCATCTGGCAGATCGACGCTGATGAAATCGGTTACCTGACCGAAAGCAATTCGATCGATAAGATTGCCAATTGCTCCGCCTAAAATCAGTGACAGAGGGATACTTTGGTTTTTGGGCAGATCAGGTGAGAAAAAGATATATAAAATCATGCCAATAATGGCAATTATTGTAATCACGATTAGCGTTGAGGGTGGAAAGAGTCTTATGCCAAAGACCATTCCGGGATTTGTAACATGCTGCAGCCAAACGAGATCGTTATCGAACAGTCTTATATCTAAGCCAAAAGGTATATGCTTTCGGACGAGATATTTAGTCGCTTGATCAAGTATTGTTACAAAAAAAGGAATTAAAAGTAAATACAGGCGCTTCGAATAAAAGGTCATGGCGAGCGCCGTTTTTCTTCCTTTAATTTGCACGCTATGCACAAGCGCGCCGTTGGCACTAATTCCAATCTCTTCTTTTGAATAGGCTCCCCGCAGTCGGTGCAATATCCGTAGGTGCCCTCTCGAATCATTTCAAGAGCCCGATTCAAATATTTTAGATATCTTCCCTCGCGGGATGCGAGGAGGAACGCTTTTTCTCTTTCTTGAGCGTCGGTTCCCTGATCTGCCATGTGCAATGAATATGTGGAGTTTTCCCCATTGCCTTCATTGCCGGAATTGCGCGTCGATTCGGTTAACAACCCCATTTCGCGCAGAATTTTCTCACGCCGCCCTAAAATAATTTCGCGAAAGAAATCCGACATGTCAGGCGAAAATCTTTCGAGATCCTGTGCGACTTGAGCCGTTGATGCTTGCCTTTTAAGCATGTGTTACCCTCAAATAGAAATTAAACCAAGATATTTATGACGCCCATACAGTCGCCGATATTCGAATAACTGTCTGTCTCAATATCTTTCATTCTCACTATATTTAAAGCCAAAACCTCATTTGAGATGTATTCTTTGTGCTTTTGTATCGCCGTCGAGAGTTTCGAATCGGCGCCGTATTCCACCGTGATGCGTTCGGTTACGTCCAGGTCCGCTTTCTTCCTTAAGTTCTGGATATGGTGCACCACTTCTCGCGCTAACCATTCATGATACAGTTGTTCATCGATTTCATACTTCAGACCGACTGCGACGCCGCTTTCGCCACGCACCCAATATCCTTCGACGGGTTCGGCGATTAATTCGACGTCATCTTTTGCGATGGTTTCGCCGAGGACGTCGATCTTGCCTGAATCGCTCAGTTTTTGCACGTTTTCTGGCGAAAGACTGCTTATTTCTGCCGCCGCCTGCTTCATCTTTTTCCCGAATCGAGGTCCGAGTTTTTTAAAGTCGGGTTTCGCTTTGAGACCATAAAGATCGCGTGGATTTGAAACGGCGCGAAACTCTTTAACGTTCAATTCATCGCAAATCAGATCGATGTACTGGGCGTCGAAAGACTCGGGCAGTCCCGATACGGCGACTTCAGCTAACGGCTGCCGCACTCGAACTTTGCCTTCGTTTCGAAGCGATCTGCCGAGTGTCACCACCTTTCGAATCGCTTCCATGTTGTCTTCGATAGTCAACTCTCGAATATCCGGGTCCGGCGCTGGATAGTAACACAGATGTACGCTGTCCGAAGCTGATTTGTTGTATCCGCGTTCTAGATTTTGATAGATAACTTCGGTTACAAATGGGATGAAAGGCGCTAAGATTCGGTTTAAATTCGTTAAAACAAAATATAGCGTCTTGTAAGCGTCCTTCTTATCGGAGTCGTCCTCCGATTTCCAAAAACGGCGCCTCGATCTTCGGATGTACCAATTCGTGAGATCATCGATATAGGCTTCTAAGGCGTTCGACGCCTTTGCAACGCTATATGCCTGCAAATGCATTTCGACCTCTTCACGCAGTCGTTCCAGCCGGGATGTAATCCATTTATCTAAAAGTCGCGGAGATTTTGCCCGCTTGTCTTCCGGACTCCAATTATCGACGCGCGCATAAGTGACAAAGAAACTGTAAGCGTTCCAGTAAGGAATCAGCAGTTTCTTTAATATTTCATCGACGTCCTCGTCCTTCCATCTTCTAACCGTCCAGGGGTGGACGTTAAAAAAGTTCCACCTCACGGCGTCGGCGCCAAATTTCTCGCACTGTTCCACGGGATCGACGATATTCCCGCGCGACTTGGACATTTTATAACCATTATCGTCCAAAATATGTTCCGTACAGATAACGTGCTTGAAACTCGACCGGTCGGTCAGTATGGTCGCTGTCGCCAGCAGGGTGTAAAACCAGCCGCGAGTTTGATCGATCGCTTCACAGATGAAATCGCCGGGATATTGATTTTCCAACAATTCTTTAGATCCCGGCTTCGCCGGATAGCCCCATTGCCCCCAAGGCATAATGCCCGCGTTAAACCAGGGATCAAGTACGGCGGTTTCATGTTTCATCGTTCCTTCGCACTTTTCGCATTGCCACTCAACCCGGTCGATTTCCGGTTTATGCGGATCGAAATCATCGGGAAGCGGTTCGCCTCGAACTTCGCTCAACTCGGCTAAAGACTCGACACATACGCGATGATCGCATTGATCGCAGGTCCAGATCGGGATCGGAGAACCCCAGTATCGCTCGCGCGATATCGACCAATCGACATTATTCTCAAGCCAGTTTCCGAATCGCCCGCGCTTGATGTGTTCCGGATACCAGTTAATATCCTCATTGGCTCGCATCATCTGCTCTTTGATCGCGGAAGTCTTCAAGAACCATCCGCTCTTCGCGAAATACATCAGCGGCGTATCGCACCGGTAGCAATGCGGATAGGAGTGGATAATCTTTTCTTTGCCGAACAGCAATCCATGCGCCGCGAGATCTTTTAAAATATCGACGTCAAGTCCCTGGTCGCGAAACCATCTGCCGGCGAATGGTTTTACATTTTCCTTTACAATACCGTCGATACTCACATTTTGAATCAGAGGAATATCATTACTCTGGATCAGCCGGAAATCGTCCTCGCCGTACAACGCCAGATGCACAATGCCGCTACCATCCTCGGCGGTGACGTAATCATCGGCGATAACGCGATGCGCCTGTTCACCCGCTTCGTTTAGAAACTCCCATAATGGCTGATATTTAAAGCCCTCAATGTCTCTGCCTTTGCGTTTTTCGAGTATTTTATAGTCGCCAAGATTCTCTTTTAGAGCCTCCAGACGCGCTTCGGCAAAGATATATTTTTCATCGCCTTTTTGAACGGTGACATAAGTCAAATCGGGATTCACCGCCAGTGCGACGTTCGAGAGCAGCGTCCAGGCAGTCGTCGTCCAGGCGATGAAATATGTGTTTTTTTCCTCTGCAAGCCGAAACTTGACGTAAAGTGAAATATCGGTTATATCTTCATAACCCTGCGCTGTTTCATGCGACGAGAGCGACGTGCCGCAGCGAGTGCAGTGGGGCATAACGCGCCGGCCTTCGTATAGCAGACCTTTATTCCAGGCTTGTTTGAGAACCCACCAGTCGGTTTGAATGTAATCCCGCGTCAGCGTTGCATAGTAATTCTCGACGTCGAGGAATCTACCGCATCTTTTTATCGCTTTTGTCCAGGCGTCCTTATATCGAAACACTGTTTTCCGGCAGTATTCGATATATTTTTCTACGCCGAATTCAATAATGTCTTTTTTGGATTTTAACCCAAGTTCTTTTTCAGCCGTCAATTCGACCGGCAGCCCATGAGTGTCCCATCCGGCTTTGCGCAGGCATCGGAAGCCTTTCATGGTAAAGTACCGGGGCCAAAGGTCCTTTAATGCGGACTGCATTAAATGTCCGACATGCGGGACTCCGTTTGTTCCGGGAGGTCCGTCGTAGGCGATATAATCTTTGCAGCCCTCTCGTTCTTTTATCGTCCGTTGAAAAACGTCTTTTTCATCCCACAATTTTTGCACAACATGATCTAATTCGGGAAAATCGACTTTAGAGCTTACCTCTACCGGTCCTTTGCCCGCTTCTTCATGAAAATATTTATTTTCAGCCGTATTTTGTTCTTTTTCTGGCATTTTTTGTGTTTGATGCTTAAACTAAGCGTTTCGCGAATGTTCTATGTTTACAAATGGGTACAGCAAAATTAAAAACTATCATCCATCGGTTTTTGTATTTGCAGATTCCAAAAAATTTTCATCTCCCAAAACTGCATTGAAGATTTCTGCAATTATTTTTGAGCCTTTGGATGCGCGTTCGAGTAAAACCTCTATCGCCAGCGGTTCGAGACAATCGGGAAAACACTCGTCCGAAATAAGGCTCAAGCCCATAACTTCCATCCCGCCGTGTTTTGCCGCGATTACTTCGGGGACGCTCGACATGCCGACGAGGTCGGCTCCGAAGCCTCGTATCATTCGATACTCCGCGCGCGTTTCAAATGTGGGTCCCGACAGCGCGAAATAAACGGCGCGCTGCAGTTTTATATCGAGCCGGCGCGCGTGTTTTTCCGCAATCTCAATAAGCCGGTGGCTGTAAGGTTCCATCATGTCGGGGTACCGGCAGCCCAAACGTTCGTCATTGGCGCCGATCAGCGGATTCGCTCCCATGAAATTGATATGGTCGGAAATAATAACCACATCGCTGGCGCGGAACTCAGGATTCAATCCGCCTGCGATATTTGACAACAAAAGTATCTTTGCGCCAAGCGCGTTCATTACTCTTACCGGAAAGGTTATTTCACGCATCGAATAGCCTTCGTAGTAATGAAATCTGCCGTCCATAGCAACGACGCTGCGGGAACCGGCTCTGCCAAACAGCAGCCTGCCTTTGTGAAAATCAAGCGTAGTTGTGACGAATCCGGGAATCTCGCTGTACGGAACTTCCAAATCGACGTCCATTCCCAAGGCTATCTCGCCCAAACCGCTGCCGAAAATCAAGGCTGCATCGGGAGATCCTTTATAGCCCCGCTTCCTGACGCAATCAACTGCTTCTTGGATCTGTTCGTATAACCCCGTTAAATCATTTTTCATCAATTGGTTCCGATGTGATTTCTGTTTCAGATTGGTTCTCATGTTCATCCGGCGCTCTTTCTTCAGTCTTTCTTTCAGTTGCGCTTTGTTTTTTCTGATCTTCGCCGACTTCTTCCAGCAATTGAAGCATTTCGAGTTCGGCGTTGAGGATGCTGCGCCATTTTCTTACGAAACTGTCCCGTCTCGATTCAAGTTCGTCGATTTCCCGCCGAATCTGATCTGAACGATTGTAAGCTTCACGGAATATGTTTTCCGCTTCGAGTTTGGCTTCGCGCTTTAAAATATCGGCTTCGCGCTTGGAATCTTCGCGAGCCGCTCTTAGCGCGTCCTGCGCGTTCACAAGCGCATCTTTCATGTTCTGTTCGATGCGCTTAAATGTGGATACTTCCGTTTTAATCCGACCCAGCTCTTCAGACTGTTTGTTGTTCACTTCATTTAGCCGTTCAAGCTCGGCGGCAATCGTTTCGAGGAAACTGCGCACTTCCTCAATATCGTATCCTCTGAACGCTCGTTTAAACTCGTATTTTTTTACTTCTAAAGGACTTAACACTACACACCAAATTTATCTGAATTTAAAAACGTTTCATTCATAATTCTTTTCTGGCTCCGAATAGCGCCGTGCCGATTCTAATGTGCGTCGCTCCGGTTTCAATGGCAATTGGGAAATCGCCGCTCATTCCCATTGAAAGCATCCCGCCGAACAGTTTCTGTTCAAACTTTCCACTCAATTCGTCTCTTAAATCGCGCAGCAGGGCAAAGGAAGCTCTCACTTTATCCATATCCACCGTTAGAGGTCCCACCGTCATCAGCCCTGAAACGAATAGACTGTCCATTTTAATAATTTCAGCTGCAAAATCATACGTATCCTTAGGTTCGATTCCGGCTTTCTGCTCTTCGCCGCTTGTATTGACCTCGATAAATACTTCCAGTTTTTTTCCTTCGTCATTTGCCGTCTTAGACAATTTCTGCGCTGATTTTAAACTGTCCAGAGCGCCGATAACGTCGAACAGGCGCGCCGATTTATTGGCTTTGTTCGACTGCAGCGGTCCGACCAGATGCCATTTGATATTCTGAGTATCGTATTTATTATCCTCAAGCAATTTGTTTACTGCAGGGATTTTATCCTGCGCTTCCTGCACCCGGTTTTCACCGATATTATAGATCCCGGAAAGAATTCCGGCTGCAGCAATTTCAGCGCTGTGAAGCTTGGTTATTCCAATAAGCGTAATATCTTTTGAACTACGACCGGATGAAGCGGCGTATTTCTCTATTTGCGCATCAACCTTTTCCTTATTGGATTGTATAGTATTTTTCAGTTCTTCGATTAGTTTTTGCATAGCCAACTAATATATTCATTTTTTTTATATATTGCAATACTATTTTAAGAGTTAAAAATTCGTTAATCCAATGTAAAGGAAATTCGATAGAAAATGAGTAAACACTGGCAGCCTAAGACTCCGTATTTGACGGTAGATGCGGTCATCAGAACCAAAGATGGAATCGTATTGATCGACCGGAAAAACGAACCGTTGGGATGGGCGCTCCCTGGCGGATTTGTCGATCCGGGAGAATCGGTTGAAAACGCCTGCAAGCGCGAGGCTTTAGAGGAAACTGGATTAAAAATAGAAGAATTATGGTTATTAGGCGTCTATTCCGATCCAAACCGGGATCCACGCTTCCACACCGTTTCAGTTGTCTTTGGAGCGAAAGCCGAAGGCGAACCCAGAGGCGGAGACGACGCCAAAACGGCTCTGGTTTTCGAGGAAAATAATCTGCCCGGTTTGATCGCTTTTGATCACCGGCGGATTATTGAGGATTTTTTACGGAAGGAAAAAAATAGTTAATTTAATAATTTAACCGCCTCACACAGGACTGACGAAACAACCATACAATCCAGCGAGGTTTACAATGCATGCGGTCTTACGGTTTTTGCCGTTATATTTTTTGCCGCCTGCCTTCTCGATTTTGCGGAAGCGCCGGCAAACTAACTTACGCGCTAAAGCGCGCACTCAATGGCGGATTCCCCGGATTCTCGCAATCCGGGCTGCTTCGAGTTCGTTGGTTCTTGGTAGGGCAGGCGTCCCCGCCTGCCTTCTCGATTTTAAGGATGGAACTTAAAATTTGGGAATAATTTTCTTTGCAGTTCAGATCGTCCTGATGTATGTCCTGATCGTTTGGTGGGCGCGAGAGGAGCATGTCGATATGCGGACGGTCGTTATCGGCAATGTCGTTATTTCGATGGCTGCGGCTATCCCGATGAACCTGCTGATCGTGACGCTCAGTTCCGTTTTAGTTCCCATGATTCTGGCTTTAGCGATATACTACGCGCTGCAGTATTATTTCATGAACTGGATATTAGCCATAGAGAATCCCAGAACGATCGCATCCATACTCCTGATTCATTCGCTGTCGATGGTTGTGATAGGCGGCGGGATGGCGATGGCGGGGAGGTTTTTGGTGGATTGGCTGGTTCATTGGTGAATGGTTTCGGCATGATAAGAGCTTTTGCGTGAGCTTTTGGGAGAGCTTTTGGGAGAGCTTGCAGACGCCCTCGTCTGCAAGCTCTCTTCTGCCATTGGGCATTCCTTTTTTATACACTCCTTTTGCACTGCGGCATGCTTGCAGACGCCCCCGTCTGCAAGCTCTTCTCTGCCATTAGGCATTTCTTTTTTATACACTCCTTTTGCACGGCGGCATG
>CAZWOY010000129.1:0-9759 GCA_964635255.1 uncultured bacterium | reverse complement strand
TCCGTGGTGAAGCGCGCTTCAAGAGCGATTGCTAAGTGAACTCCAGAAAGGATCAAAAAACGTATTCATACCGAATCCTGAACACGAAATCGTCTTTTTCGTTGTATTCGTTTATGTTCGGTTCCGTTCGGCCGCTGAAGTATTCTATCGAGCCATTGTCGGACTTCATGTAATAGTAAGTCTGCATAGTTACCGTATGGTGCGAATCGTATTTGAATTCGGAACCGAGGGTTAACCGGGTGCGGTTGTAGTCAGTGTTTAACTGCCTGACGACGGCGTCGTTATTTTCGGGAGCGGGGACAGGATTGACGTCTTTTAGTGTTCCTTTGGTGGTTGAATTATTCACTCCGGCAGATACCCACAGGACATTGCGCAACAACATGTATTTGGCATTAATTGAAAAAGTGTTGAAATCAGTGGCGTTCGAGCCGCCCAACGCTTCCTGGCTGGAAAAATTATATGCAAAGTTCAAATCCAGCAGATTTCTTAGTCTGGAATTCAATGTGAAATTAACGGCGTCGATGTTCGTTCCCAGGGAACTGTTGAATTGATCCTGGCTTTGATCTGCGCTGTAAAAAATTGTGGCGGTGTGGTTGAATCCCGCGTATCTGAAATGCTGATCGACGCCGACGCTGAACATAGTCGTTTCATAGTCGATGCGGTCGTCGATAACGATACTGTCGGTTTCGGACAGGCGCGTCACCTCTACCTCGCCGTCATTCGCTCGATTCAACGATCTTACACCGATATTAATGTTCGGGTATTCCGGCGGGCTGTAGTAGGCGACGCCGCCGCGCAGGATTTTCTTATCCTGTGTTCGCTGTTCTCTGCCGTTTACATTATTATTATAATCTTCGTAGCCTAAGGTTAAATATAGTCGTTTATCGAGCAGGCGGAAACGGTCGTCGATATAGAATCCTGCGACGTCCTTTATAACCGCCGGACTGCCTAATGATTGGAAACTTTTTCCGATGGTTTTATATCCCAGCCGGAGCTCATTATTGAAATAATTTAGCGTCAAACCGGTTCGATGCGCCAAAGAAGAAGTTAAAAGTTCGTCGAATACTTTGCCGATCAGTTTCGTTGCGCCGATATCCTCCTCTAATATTTCTTCATCCGTCGGCAGCGGTTGAAAATATTGGTTTACGACAATAATACTCTCGAAATCTTCAGCGTCGCTCATGGGTCCGGATGAGATATTATCATTATACATGCTGATTGCCGTTTCGGTCGTAAACCTGATCCGGTGGTTGTGCAAATAGGCGTGCGCGTCGAAACCGAATACGAGATTATCTTTGGGTTTTACGCCGTACCGAATGGAACCGGTTTGGTCTTTTACCTTTAGGAAATTAAATGAGAGATTGACGTTCTTTGCGAAATTAATTCCCGTTTTTAACCCCAGCAGATTCCTTTGAAATGTGCCGCGGTCGATAATATCGGTTTCAACTAAAATGGAATCCTGCATCGGATTTATTTCCGACTTCAGCGTATCGCCGGTTTCCGGATCGGTCGCGATTGTTGCGACCAGAACGCCGAATCCTTCTATCGAACGTCTGGATTGACCATATACGGCGTCGAAAATGAAATATCTTGAATCGATCTTAAACTCGCCTCCGCGGGTGCGTACGCCCCAGAGCGTAAATTCGGACAGCCTCGATTTGACGTCTCCGCCTCGCAGCGCAAAAGCCCCGTATTCGAGCGTGGCTAAAAACCTGTTATACGGCTGCTGATCGCCTCGTTCGCGGCTGGTAACGTAGGCGTTTGCCGACCAGTTTAACTCGCCGGTTTCGCCGTAAAAACGGCTGTTCAGATAAGTGTTGTTATTAACTTTTGAAACGATATCTTCATGATTGTATCCACCTGTGATCGAACCGTGAACCGGAAATTCCCAATCTGCTTTTCCTTCGATTCCGGGAGTGGAAAACGCCCAATCGACGATTTTGACGCGCTGTCCGTCTTCGATTGTTGTTATGTTCACGAAATGATTCCCCGGTTGGATATTTTCAACCACAATCGAAATGATTTCTTCCGAAATGTAGCCAAGCGAGTTAATCTTTTTTCCATCCAATTCAACCCGAATATTTTCAATCTGTTCATTGGAAAGGGGTTTCAGGAAAGAGACAGCAATCAACGCTTCTTCGGCTTCCACGGATAAGTCAGGCTCAGGACTGATAATTAATACGCCTTCTGAGGCGGCCGACATTGCTTCCGCAGGTCTGACCGTCACCGTGATAGGCGTATTGCCGGCAGGCGCTCGCGTTGGGTAATTTATTTCAGAGCCGTCTGAAAATACAATGGATAGATAATATTCGACCGATGGGGGAACTACGGATTCAGAAGGAATAACGCCCCTAATTTGCCTGTTTTCGACTCTCATTTCCACATTTCGGTACACTTCATCGGTCGATTGTTTATAATGAATCATCGCCGATTCAATCGATACATTCATTGCATCGATAGAGGCGTCGATATGGATTCCCTTATTTTGATTCACAAACGGAGAATAGATATGGTCTATTCTGATTTCCTGTGAGATCAATAAATTGGTAAAGCACAAAACTGATACGATAATCAGCGCCAATACTCGAACTGCATCAGTTTTTAATCTATCGAACGGCGACTGGAAAATATGGTTCATGTCTTTTCTTTCTCGCTTTTATTAAACCGAAATAAACTAACGCTACTCCGCTTCGTCCTCTTCGATTTGGTATTCAAGGTTTATGTTTTTCCTTCTGCCTTCTTCATTTTCAAGCTCTATCTGGATGTTGCCGGATTTCAATGTGCCGGGATCAGGGTCTTCAGGCGTTTCTCCGGGCGGGGTCGGAGTTCTTTCGAGATTGCCGTCGGCGTCCGATATACCTTGTTCTCCCGGTCTGATTTCTATAATTTCACCCGAAAGCCGGTTCATCAATTCAACCAATCCTTCCAGAGTTACGACCTTAGTTGTACCGTCCTCCATGACGACGACCCAGAACCGCGTGCCTTTTACCGACGCCACCGAAGTGGGCGTAGCGATTTGAAGCGTACCGCGCTGTTGTTCCACTTTTGTGTACAGTTCGCCTATCTCCATCGAGATTCTTTTCGCGATACTCGAGTTTTCATCACGCTTTCCTTCGATGGTAATTTCAGTTTTTTCGCGCAGTTTCAGCAAACTTTTATCATCGGTAAAAATCAGAACTGCAAAAGCGGAGTCGAGAGTATGCACCCAATCGCCATTATCCAGTTTTGCGCCGATTTTCAGCATTGTGATCGAATCGATTTCCGCTTCCTGGAATTGAACATCGCCCTGCGCTTTTAGCGTTAGCGCGATAGATTGAGCGCTTTTGGCGTAGGTTTGACCGCCGGCGATAAAAAAAACGGCGGTCAATATGATTAATATTAAAAAGGATTTTTTCAAAATCATACTCCGAATTTTAGAAACGCAAAGAATTACTCACTCACTGTTCCGGCGATTATGTCCGGTTGATAGGTCGCCATGAAAATAGCAAACTCCTGAAGCGTAAATACTTCGCCATCGATCCGGATCCTGATGGATGAATAAGCTTTGGGATCATCGAGTTCGGATATTAACCGATTATACATATCAGGTTCGAGCACATTTTCTAAAAGCGTAAATATCGGGTCGAGATTTCGCGGTCCTTCGTCTTCTTCACGGTTTCCGTCAAGAGGTCCGCCGCCTAATCCGCCGCCGAGTCCTCCATCTCCTTCGCCGCCGCCGGGCGATCCATAGCCCAGATCATCGCCGCGACCGGGCTGCTCGTCAAGATCGTCGCCTAAACCTTCGCCTCCGCCCTTATTGCCTGGTTGTTCGTAGGTGAACTGGAATGCGGGGCTGTGAATATCGACCGGATCATTCTCGAACATGGTCGAAACATTTGCCTCAACCTGCCAGTAATAAGTTCTATAGTCCAGCGGTCGCTCATTATTTGTTCCATAAACATAAGTTGTGACGTCCCCCGCTGCATTTTGATCCATCGGGATTGCAACATCGGCATAGACTTCCACGTCGCTGGTAACAAGCAGCCTGAACACAACGCCTTCCCTTCGTGGGAACGACCATTGAAAGACCGGATTGTTTCTGAGTATGTCCTGATTAGGAGGGTTTTCCAGTCTCACTTCATTTCGATTGACCGCCTGGATGGGAAGAACGGCTGAACCGTGATTGTCGGTTTCTGCTGTCTCCCAGTCCGAATGTTTTGACAGTATGACCTTGAGAAGGTACAGACCATCGCTTAGAAGATTGGCGTCAATATAGGGCAGTATGTTCTCGGCGCTGATTTGATTACTGCCTCCTCCTAATCGAATCTCATCGAGGCGCGCGAGTTCCAGATTATTCAAGTCTCTGTTTAAAATTGAGTTAATATCGAACAAGTCGCTATTAACCGTAAAAATAGATCGTCCTTCTTTCTCGAGTCTAACGAGCATGTATAATCGATCAGGTCCTTCACCGGAGACGAAAATAGTAAAGAACGGGTCAATATCTTGGAATTCGATTTCTGATGCGTCAGAAAAATCATCAGGCAGTATCGAACCAACCGGGAACATCACAGGATTTTCCGCCATGAAATTCAAAGCGATCGTATAACGCGCAAAGGCGGAGTTAGGAAGTCCCACAATTGAAATTCCGATCAATGCAAGCGTTGTAACAATTAGTATTTTTTTCATGTTCTTCCTCGATTTTTATCTTTAGATACTACTATGTGCATAAAATAGTCACTATCTCACGGAATCCGCTTGATGAGGAATACTATGCAATATCAAGATGTTAGGAGATTGCTTAGTCTGCTAAAGGCAGACTCGCAATGACACTTTTTCATGCACGTAGTAATACAACCTAAACAATCATATTAGACAATGCTGTGTTTGAAGTCACTGATTTTTTGTGATCTAGATCGTGGGTGGAGGGAAGGGCAAATAAAGGAGGGAAGAATTGCTCTTCCCTCTATATTAACATTTTAGCCTAAATAAGTACGAAGAGATTTTGATCTCGAAGCATGTCTTAGTCTTCGAATAGCTTTTTCCTTAATCTGTCTGACTCGTTCTCTTGTCAAACGGAATTTCTCGCCGATCTCTTCGAGCGTCAGCGCATTTTCAAGACCGATGCCGAAGTAAAGCCTGATAACCTGCGCTTCCCTCGGCGACAAGGTTGACAACGATCTGTCGATATCCTTGCGCAGAGATTCATCCATCAGAGTTGAATCGGGAGGCGGCTGCATATCGTTATGGATAATGTCCAGTAAACGATTGTCCTCGCCCTGGCTGAATGGAGCGTCCATCGATAGATGGCGTCCTGACATTTTTAAGGTGTCATTAACCTCGTTGAGGTGCATGTCGAGTTCTTCGGCAATTTCTTCGGCAGAGGGTTCGCGTTCGTATTCTTGCTCGAGGGAGCTGTAGGCTTTCCCGATCTTATTAAGGGCTCCAACGCGATTTAGAGGCAGTCTGACAACGCGAGACTGTTCAGCTAAAGCTTGTAAGATCGATTGGCGGATCCACCAAACGGCGTAAGAAATAAACTTAAATCCGCGTGTCTCATCGAATCGTTGCGCAGCTTTGATAAGTCCCAGATTGCCTTCATTAATAAGATCGCCCAACGACAATCCTTGATTTTGATACTGTTTCGCAACGGAAACCACAAATCGAAGGTTTGCCTGCGTCATTTTTTCGAGCGCTTGCTGCTGCTGACGAGAATTGTATTTAGGCGGCTCGCCCGCCTCGACGTCCGGGTCTTCTTCAGGTTTGTAATTAATTATCTTCGCAAGTTGGATTTCTTCATCAGTGGTAAGAAGTTCAACCTCGCCGATCTCCTGAAGATATCGTTCGAGCGACTGATTGGCTCGAATGTTTACCTTTTTGCCTATTTTCGTCATGAAACTCGAATTCCTATGTAAATCGACAGCTTGTGTTTAAATAAAACAAAAATTACAAAATTCCCGAATGAATCCAACATAAATACCGAATTTTTATGGAGTTTGTTGGAAGTTGCTGAAAATTTGGCAACTAAAATTCATTCTTAATTAAGTTAAAACAGACTGTATCCGAACTATTTCAAAGTCATAGAAGGGCATGATGTATTGGACAGGTTTAATGCCTGGTTTTAGGATACTGCTTCATCGACCTTTGAAAATGTCCTTGACAAACCAATTATATCGTCTTTAAGTTTTACTAATGCCGTCGAGGGGTCATTTAAATAGTCGGCTCTCGTCATTACATTGCCGAAAGGTTCGCGTGAACCGGTTAAATAATGGTAGTGGCTTAACGGTTTGAGCTTTGCCAATTGCACGACTCTTTGTCGATTCCCATTGAATATTCTAAGCGCTTCATGCCATAGGATCTCGGTTGAATAGTATAGTCCTTCCACTCGCCTTCTAACGGAAGTATAATCAGATTTCTGAATAGGAAGAACCTGAATAATCTGAGCATAAAGTTCTTCAGGATCTTCGGCAGGCTGATCCGCGTATTTTTTAATCGTCTGTTCGATCTGATCGGCAGATTTTTTATCTAAGTAAAATAGTTCGATTCTCGGCATCTTGTGACCTTAAAAGAAAAGTTTGCGAAGATTCCACTTTAGACTCGCCTTGAGTCAATATGGAATATAAGCGTTTTCTCTATTCAAGTCAATACTAATTGCACATCTAAATTTTTTTTTATACAGACGTTACAATTTTTCCTTGACACTCGTGTTTAAAAGGATTAAATTTTTAGTCTAAACAGTTTTTCAACCCCCTGCTGATAATTTGATAATTATGACATGCAGGGACCATAATTCAGGAGGTTTGGAGATGAGAATTTGCGTTTCACTTCTATTAGCGCTATTATTATTGGCTCCCTTGACGACTTACGGCAGTAAGCAAGCAGATGTCGAGACGGCTTGCAGGTACGTCGAAGTCGTTTCGATCGAGAGAAATCCGGTCCGGGACGAAGCCAATGAGGACAGCGTTCTCTACCATTTTGGATTTGAGGACGGCATGGGAGATTGGACGAGTAGGGATTTAACCGCGCCGGGTTTTATGTGGCATTTGACTGAAACCCACGCTTTCGAGGAAAACAGCTGGTGGTGCGCAGACGAGGAATTGGGCGGTTATGACAACCATTGGCTGCAATATCTCGAAATTCCTGCAATGGATTTGTCTCAACATGCCGGCGAGGCTATAACTCTTACATTTAAACTCTATTGGGCGGTTGAACCGCCGGAAGGCGCCGAAGCTCCATACAATGGCTGGGATGGCTGCAATCTTTGGATATCGACGGATGGCGGCGAGAGCTGGGACGTTCTTGATCCGGAAACGCCGGAATATACCAGTTCAAGTCTTTACAGCTTTGGTCAGGAATGGGGAATGGGACCGAATATCCCCGGCTGGACAGACACATCCGGCGAATGGGTCGATGCTGAATTCGATCTAAGCGATTATGACGACAGCGATAACGTCAGCGTTCGTTTCGCATTTTGCAGCGATCCTGCCTGGAGTACAAACGATGACGAAAATGCTTACGGTATGCTGGTGGATAACATACAGGTCACAGCCGGAGAAGAGGTGATTTTCGATAATAACGGCGATGAGCAGGGCGATGATGAAGAAATGGACTTCGCAACCGGTCCAACTTCGGGCGACTATTGGGAAGTCACGGATGAAGCCGCGCATGATGGCGAGCTTAGCGTTCATTGCCCGATTGAGGCAGATCTTCAAGACGCTTTAATTTCCCCGCCGCTGGAAATTCCTGAGGATCCTTGGTACAGTTATTTCGATTTCTATATTCATGCCGATGCCAGGAATTTTGATCCTGATGAAGACAATGCGCTGGATGACTACTACATGATTGAGATCAGCGAAGATGGGTCGCGCTGGGAAAAGATAATTCACGATTACGGCAGGAATGAGGACTGGTGGAGAGGATTTCACTATTATGGTCCTGATACGAGCTACAACGACGCTCCGGACTGGAAAATCAAGCTGAATCTCACCGGCTTTGGCGGACAGACAATCTGGCTCAGATGGAAGTTCATTACCGATGCTAACCTGGAAGGCAATCAGGGATCGGGTTTATGGCTGGATGATATAAAGATTAACATTACGCAGCGCCGCGAATACGACGTCGCCGCCGATTATCTGCATGTGCCGTATCCGACGGCGTTTGGATTGACCACCCCGGCGAAAATGTCGATTTCCAACGTGGGCATGCTCGATTTCCAGCAGGTTCAAAGGTATATCAAGTATAATCTGAATGGAGACAGAAGACCTGCCATCCCATGGGAGCCTCTGAATTCCGATTCTACGAAGACATACATTATCGACTTGAACAGCCAGCGATATCCTTATCCCTATGCAGGAAAAATAGACGTCGTCAGTTACATCGAAGCGGTCGATGATGAGAATCCCGATAATGATATGGCAATTGCCGACTCGGTTGTCGTTTATCCCGAGGGCGTCTGGGTGCTCGGATATGATAACCGGGCTAATCCGTTCGCGTTTAATATCGATCAGGGATCCGGTCCCTGCGTCTATTACAGCGTCGAGGATGACGGCATCATAGACGAAGCTTTCGATTTAGTCGCTATACGACAGATTTGGAATGGAAATATTCCGCAAAATCAGCAAGCCGAATGTGTCCTGCACATTTTCGATGATAATGACGGCAGACCGGGCAATGAAGTCTATACGCAAGAAGTTGTGGTTAACAGTGAAGATACGTTCCCTCTGACACATGTCCTCGATTTGACGGGAAATGATGAGTTGATCAATATGGATTATAATTTCTGGGTATGGTATGAAATTACTCAGGATGATAATCTGCCTTCGATTACCGGTGATGAAGAACATTTTGGCGAGGGACACTATTTTACTTATGATGGCGAGAATTTGGACACGATAGAACGGGAATTCTATATTCATCCGGTGTTAATGCCGACCGGCGCCGATTGGATGCTGTTATCAGCCGGTTATGAAACGGTAGATTTCGAATCGGTTCAGCCCAACGAGCGAAGGAGAATCGCCGTTCCCTTCTTTAACGGAGGCAATACTGACATAGAAATCAGAGAAATCGCCGTTGAGGGCGACGCTTTCTCCGCTCGCGCAGGAGATTTTCAAACGCCTCACACTCTTATGATCGGGGACTTTGTCCACGTCGATGTAACTTTCGAACCGGAACAAGATTCAACCGAATATGAGGGAACTCTTACTGTTACAACCAATGCTGATAATCCGACTGTGGTACAACTGATGGGTAATGGAGACGCTACCACATCGACTCCCGGCGATAAAACCGATTTGCCGGTTGAATTCGCATTAGGACAAGCTTATCCTAATCCGTTCAACGCCCAGACGGTTATACCGTTCACGCTGCCGCAAGCCGCGGACGTCAGACTTGCGGTTTATGATTTGAGCGGCAGGTTGATAGCCGAACTGGTAAACGGTAGAGTGAATGCAGGCGTGCATGAGATAACGTACAACGCTGAAAATGTTTCGACCGGCGTCTATATTTACAAGCTGGAAGCAGGATCTGAAACGGCAAATCGCAAGATCGTCCTGATCAAGTGATTAGATTTCCGAAATTCAGTTTTAGCAGAGATTGTCCGTAAATTGAAATGAAGAGCTTGCAGACGCCCCCGTCTGCAAGCTCTCTTTGTAATACAAACATTTATACTTGCCGACGAGGGCGTCGGCAAGCACTCTTTGTAATACAAACATTTATACTTGCCGACGAGGGCGTCGGCAAGCACTCTTTGTAATACAAACATTTATACTTGCCGACGAGGGCGTC
>CAZWOY010000128.1:0-9761 GCA_964635255.1 uncultured bacterium | reverse complement strand
ACCTGTATATAATATACCTGCCGGGAAGCGGCGAGCTAACGATTTTCTGCATGGCAATTTTAGGCGCGGTGATCGGCTTCCTCTGGTACAATTGCGCGCCCGCCCAAATCTACATGGGCGATGTAGGCTCAATGGCTTTGGGGGCGGCGATTGCCGCGGTAGCCATACTTATAAAAAAAGAACTCTTCCTATTAATTTTGGGCGGCGTTATGGTCTTTGAAACCTTATCGGTGATAATTCAAAGATATTACTTCAAATACACCAGAATTAAACATGGTAAGGGCCGGCGGATTCTGCTCATGGCTCCGGCGCACCATCATTTTGAACTTGCCGGCTGGGCGGAAACCAAAGTAGTGGTGAGGTTCTGGATTATCGGATTGGTGCTCCTCTTCTTAACGCTTGTTTCCTTCAAGGTGCGCTAAGATGAAGAACAAACTCGCACATATCATTGGAGTAGGGAAGAGCGGCAAATCGGCTGCGGTATTGCTTGACAGCCTGGGCTGGCGGGTTATTGCCACCGATGACAATAACAATGCTAAACTGCAGGCTGTGGCGGAAGAACTGAAAGCGAGAAATATCGAGGTCTTTTTAGGGACTCACAATAATTTTAATAAAGAACTGGTCGATCTTGTGGTTGCCAGTCCCGGCGTACCGCCGACCGCTGAAATAATTAAATACTATGAAACGCTTCATAAAGAAATAATCAGCGAACTGGAATTGGGTTGGAGGTATCTGAAAGGCAGAACGGCGGCGATTTCCGGCGCTAATGGCAAAAGTACGGTAACAGCAATGTTAGGAAGGATTTTCAGTATGACAGGAAAGCCCGGTTATGCATGCGGGAATATTGGACTGCCGGTTTGCGATATAGCTTTGGAAACTACAGATGATGCGCTTTCGGCAATCGAAGCGTCAAGTTTTCAACTTATGCGGATAAAATATTTCAAACCAGATGTGAGTTTGCTGCTGAATATCACTCCCGATCACTTAGACTATCACGGCGGATTTCATAATTATAAACTGGCGAAAGCCAATATCTGGCTGAATCAAAATGAAAACGACTGGATTGCCTATAACGCAGATGATGAATATATCCTTGATTTGATTCCGACCGCCAAGGCGTCGAAATTTCCTTTTTCGATTGAGCGGGAATTGGATTGCGGGGCGTTTATGCGAGAGGACAATTTTGTATTGAGGGACAGAGAACATAATGAAATATGCATTCCTGCAGCCACTCTGCGCCTGCTGGGAGTTCACAACCAGGCGAACGCCTTAGCGGCGATTTCAGCGGCGTATCTGATGGGAATCGACAAAGAAACGATTGTCAGAGGCGTCGAAAGTTTTGAAGGCTTGCCGCATCGACTGGAGCGGGTGCGAGAATATAAGGGAATCGCGTTCATTAACGATAGTAAAAGTACGAGTCCCGATTCGGGAAAGTGGGCGCTCAAAGCGATGACAAAGCCGGTCATTCTGATTGCAGGCGGCAGGGGCAAAGGCGGTTCATTTATATCGCTTAGACCTTATATAAAAGAAAAAGTAAAGAAAATGATCCTTATCGGTGAAACAGCGCGGCAGATTGAACGGGAATTAGGCGATGCGACCGAGGTCGAGCGCTGTTTGAATTTGGAGCATGCTGTAAAGTGTGCGGTCGAATCGGCTTCATCCGGAGATGTAGCGCTTCTGTCTCCGTTTGCCGCTTCTTTTGATATGTTTGAGAATTTCGAAGATCGCGGAAATCAATTTAAAAAAATAGTTGAGAGGTTGGGGGAATGACAGTACAAATGTTGTTAGGCAAACTCGGTTTTGGAGATAAGCCTTCATTTAACCGAGGCAATGCTATTCTGGGACAGGGCGATGAAGTATTGATTGTGACCGCTGTACTGCTCACGCTTTTCGGATCGGTCATGGTTTACAGCGCGACCTATTTTGCCTCAGATTCGCATGTTTTCACGAGGCATCTGGTTTTGGTCGGCATTGGTCTCGGCGCAATGTTTCTCGGTATGTTCCTCGACGTTTATTTCTGGTACAAGTGGGCGCGAGTAGCGCTCATAGCAATAGCCATCATGATGTTTCTGCAGTTGGTTACGCCGCTTGGACCTGAAATAAATCATGTAAGGCGCTGGTTCGATTTGAAAATATTCAATCTACAGACGTCGGAAATAGCTCGTTGTGTTCTGATTGTCTATTTCGCCAGAATCCTGCATGAAAAACCGGAGGTAGTTCAGAGGCTTGATAAGAACCTGTTAAAACTCATGATCGCGCCCGGCGTAATCTGTGGTTTGATTTATTTGCAGCCTGATTTTTCGAGTATGTTGATGCTCGCCGCGGTTCTTGGAATTGTTTTATTTCTTGCCGGCTTGCCTGTGAAATTTTTCCTGCTTGCGCTGGGAGTTGTTACACCTATCCTGCTCTGGTCTCTCAAAGGCTATCAATGGGCGAGAATTTTGGGTCAAAGTTCATATCAGCATATTCAGGCAATTGTAGCGCTGGTAAACGGCGGTTTAACCGGCGAAGGGCTGGGACAGGGATTTGCCCCCATTGGCTACCTCCCTGAGGCTCATAACGATTTTATTTACGCCGTTATCGGGGAAGAGCTGGGTTGGTTTGGAACCGCTGGAATCCTTGCCGCGGTGGCTCTTCTGTTCATTCGCGGCGTTAAAATATGCATTAAACAGCCTGATAGATACGGATTCTTACTCGGCTCCGGTTTAATCGCGTCATTAACGCTGTATGCGTTGGTCAACATGGGCGTTAACGTTGGATTATTGCCCATAACCGGCTTGCCGCTGCCGTTTATCAGCAAAGGCGGAACTTCGCTGGTCGTTTCGCTTTGGTCGGTGGGCGTCCTTTGGAATCTATCAAGAAGGGCAAAAACAAGTGGTTAATTCTTCCATTACATATTGCCTGACAGGCGGCGGGACTGCGGGACACGCTATCCCGGCGATTGTAATAGCGAAGGAGATTCTAAAACGCAATTCTAATGCAAATCTGATATATATAGGAGCGCCTGACAGCATTGAAAAAAGATTAGCTGAAGAAATTGGCGTTCCGTTCTTTGAAACCAGGATCGTTTCACTGGAAAGAAAATTTTCATTAAGAAATATGATTATGCCTGCTATCATGCTTATAGGCTTGATTCAGGCGATTGGGCGCTTAAAGCGAAACCGGGCGCGTTTCGTTTTAGGTACAGGCGGCTTTGCCGCCTGGCCAACTTTAACCGCAGCACGATTGCTCCGCATACCCTATGCGCTGCAAGAACAAAACACGCTCCCCGGGCTCGTTATCCGCATTACAGCCCGGGGGGCGCTCCGCATCTTTCTCGGATATGAGGAGGCGGTGAAGCGGTTGGAAAAATACGCCGGTAAAATTATGGTAACCGGCAATCCGGTTTTCATGCCGGAAAATCTGCCGGAAAAACAAGCAGCGTTAAATTCTATGGGTTTGGAAAAAAACGCAAAGACTATTTTCGCAACGGGCGGCAGCCAAGGCGCAAGAACGATTAATAACGTCGTCGATCAACTTAAATCCGGACTTGTCGAAATGGGATATAACTTAATCTGGCAAATCGGTAAAAGAGATTTCGAGAAATATTCGATAGCTGAAAACATGAAACAAAATATTTACATGACGCCTTTTTTGAGCAGCGATAAAATGCAGGCTGCTTACAGCGCCGCTGATCTGGTGATTTCACGATCAGGCGCGATGACGCTGACGGAATTGGCGAATTACGGCAAACCGGCGATACTGATTCCTTATCCCTATTCCGCCGAAGGACATCAGGAAGCGAACAGCCGGGCTTTTGAAAAGGCAGGGGCGGCTAAAGTAATTCTAAATAAAGACCTGAACGCTGAAATTCTTCTAAACACGATAAAAGAGGCTCTAAATAAGGAAAATCTGAATAATATGCGGGATGCAATGACCAGTCTGGCAAAACCGGACGCGGCTCGAGTGATAGTCGATGAAATAGAGAGACTGGCTTCATGATCGATCCTTTTCTCAAGAGGTTTCACAACGTCTGGATGATTGGAATCAACGGATCGGGCATGTGCGGAATAGCAGAAGTATTGACGGCTCAGGGATTCAAGGTTTCCGGCAGCGATATGAATGAGAGCGAAGTCGCCGAGAGGCTTCGCTCAATAGGGGTTGACGTCAGGATAGGCCATAAAGCCGAATGGGTTAAAGGCAATGACGTCGTGATTTATTCCAGCGCCGTCAGAGAGAATAATGTCGAACTGCAGGCGGCGATTGCGAATAAAATACCGATTGTCAGACGCGCTGAAATGCTCGCCGAATTAATGCGGATGAAAACGGGAATTGCGATTTCCGGATCGCATGGGAAGACTTCGATTACCAGCCTTACCGGGGAGATAGTTGCCGCCGGCGGGCTTGATCCAACGGTGATCGTGGGAGGAAGGCTAAATAAACTCAGCAGCGGCGTTGTATCCGGCAAGGGGGAGATTCTCATCGCCGAAGCCGATGAATACGATCAGTCGTTTTTAAGATTATCGCCTGTTATAGTACTCGTGAACAACATCGACAACGACCATCTGGAATGTTATGGCGGATATGAACAACTGGAAGCCGCTTTCGTTCAGTTCGCCAACAGCGTGCCGTTCTATGGCAGAACGATCGTCAATCTCGACGAGCCTTCGATTCATCCGATTTTGCCGAGATTGAATCGCACGGTAGTAACCTACGGTTTTACGCCTCAGGCGGACGTGAAGGCGGAAAAGGTCGAATATAGGGGAATGCAGTCGATATTTGAGGTTGTTATCGACGGTGAGAAAAAGGGAACGATCGATCTGCCTTTGCCGGGTAAATTCAACGTTCATAATACGCTCGGCGGCATAGCCATCGGGAATGAACTTGGAATTCCCTTTAAGAAAATAAAGCAGGCTTTGGAGAATTTCAGCGGCGTGCACCGCCGTTTTGAAATACTTGGCGAAGTCGGCGGAAGAATGGTCGTCACCGATTTCGGCCATCACCCGACCGCCATTTCCGTTACGCTTGAAGCGGCTAAAGCCGGTTGGAACAGACGGGTAATCGCAATATTCCAGGCTCATTTATACAGCCGCACGCAGATGTTAGCCGAGCAGTTCGGACAGGCGCTGCTAAAAGCCGATAAAGCAATTGTTCTGCCGATCTATCCCGCGCGCGAAGACCCGATCGAAGGCGTTACCGGCCGATTGATTTACGACGCTGCGCGCGACTTTGGTCACAAGGACGTCGCATATTTAGAAGACAGGTCAAAGATAGTCGATTTGATTAAGAACGTCTCTGAACCTAACGATATGATATTGGTCATCGGCGCCGGAAACGTCCATCTCTTGGCTCCGGACATTATAGAAGGATTGAAGGAAATATGTCCGGATTCTTAAAGCGCAGCGAATTAACAGAATCGAAGCTGGTCGATGAACTGGCGAATGAAATCAGGCGGAATATCGATTGCAGACTGCTGGTTAACGAACCGCTGTCGTCGCATACTTCTTTCAGGATTGGCGGTCCAGCGACATTTTATGCAATTCCGAAAACGGTTGCCGCGACGTCGAAATTGATTCGGTTCTGCAATAAAAAAGGAATCAGGATTTTCATAATCGGCTATGGAACCAACCTGCTCGTCAGCGACCGCGGGTTTGCCGGGTGCGTTGTCGATTTAGCCGAAGCAAGCAGGGATATTCGGATCGAGGAAAGCAGGGTTTTTTCAGGCGCGGGCGTATGGGGCGGCGATTTAGTGCGGAAAGTATGCGAATCGGGATTGTCGGGACTTCAAAAATTAAGCGGGATCCCCGGTTCAGTCGGCGCCTGGCTGGCGATTAACGCCGGAGCGTTCAGGTCTTCGATTTCGGAAAATGCGGTTCAGGTTGAGGTTTTGGATTATCAGGGCAATGAAAGTGTGTTATCCAAACAAGACTGCAGGTTTGGATACAGAGAAGCAAAAGGATTGGAGAACAAGATTGTTGCCGGAGGACGGTTTGATTTTGAGTTCGGAGACCGGGAAACCATTCTGCGCGAATCGGAAGAAATAATTGTGGAACGCTACCGCAGAAATGTGATGACTTTGCCGTCGTCCGGCAGCGTGTTCAAAAATCCTCCCGGACAATTCGCCGCAAAACTGACCGAATCTGTGGGCGCAAAAGGGACGACCAGCGGGGGAGTCGAAGTATCGCCGCGTCATTCCAATTTTATTGTCAATAAACGCGGCGGAACGGCGCAGGATGTGTTAAACCTGATCCATAGCATTCGCGAGAAGGTAATGGATCGATTTGGAATCGAACTCGAACTTGAACTAAAACTGTTGGGATTTGAAGATGAGTAAGAGACCAGCTCAAAAAAATAATCGGAAGCGAAACAAACCAACCGCTCAGAAGCCGAAATTCGGCAAATTGAAAATCTTCATAAAGTTAACTTTTGCGATTTTGGCGCTATACGCTTTCGGCTGGGGCGTCAACAGCGGCTGGGAGTCCTTTTTGGACTGGTTCGAGACGACCTCGTGGGGAAAGCTGCAAAACGTGGAAATCAGAGGCTTGGAAAGGCTGCCTGAGTCCGCGATATTGGACATTCTCGATATAAAAACCGGCGCCGGCTTGATGCATTTGGATTTGAGTAAATATGAGGAAAAAGTGACCTCACTTGCCGGGATTAAGGAAACGCGGATAAGGCGTAAAATTCCGGGTAAACTGATTGTAATGATAGTGGAAAGGCGGCCGGTGGCGTCGGTCAGCGCCGGCGAACTAAAACTGGTCGATGCGGAGGGAGTCGTTTTCCCGGTCGTTAACCCGCATGAAATAATCGATTTGCCTGTGGTTAGCTGCAATTACGGCAAGTCTGACGCGGCAAGCGAAAAAATCTGCGAGACGGTAAATTTTGTCCTCAATATCAAGGAAAAATATCCTGTGTTATATACTCATCTGAGTGAAATCAGCACCGATGGCAACGGAATAAAATTGTATCTGCGCAGGGGCGGCGCATTGATCAAATCGGAACAAGGATACAATGTTAGTGAACTGGATGTGCTGGACGCTTTTTTAAAAAACGAAATAGAACGGCTGCCCCTGGACCTGGAATTGGTCGATTTAAGTTTCGAAGGCGTGGTTATCGCCCGCGCCGGCAAAGGTTAAGGAAATCCCGGAGGACATTATGTCAGTTGGACAGTACTTGCACAGTATCGATTTAGGCACTACAAAAACAAATTCGACCATCGTCGAGATCGATGAAGACGGCAAGCTGCAGGTAGTCGGTTTCGCTTCGGTGCCGTCGGTCGGTCTGCGCGACAGCATGGTCATAAATATGGAGAAAACGACCGCTTCTATCCGCGAGGCGGTTAAAAAATCCGAAAAAATGGCGGGTATCGAGGTTGAAGACGCGATCGTCGGAATCGCCGGAACGCATATTCAATCGTTCGATAATTGCGGGATGGTAACCATTTCGAGAGAACGGGGGGGAGTCGGGGCGTCCAATGTCATCACCCCGAACGACATCGACCGGGTTCTCGACGACGCCCGGGAAATCGCCATGCCGGCTGACATGCGCATCCTTCATTTGATAGACAAGGAATACATTATCGACGGTTTGAGCGGGATTACCGAACCTCTGGGATTGACCGGAAGAAGACTTGAAGTCAAGGTGCATGTCATAACGGGCGCACTTTCGGCTATTCAAAACCTTGAGAATTGCGTTTTAAATGCAGGCGTCGAAGTGCGGGATCTCGTTGTAGAGTCTATAGCCTCAGGATTTGGCGTGCTGACCGAAGACGAGAAAAGCCAAGGCGTTGTTCTGGTCGATTTAGGCGGCGGCACCGGGGATATGGCGATATATTTGGATGGTTCTCTTCACGCCACCGCTGAAATTAAATATGCCGGAGCGAGCATTACCAACGATATAGCTACTATGTTCAAAATACCCCATGACTTAGCCGAGAAAATCAAATGCGAGTCTGGGGGCGTGAAAATTCCGGATGAAAAATCCAGTCTGATACCGGTAAAAAGAGAAGACGACGATGAGTTTTACATTCATCCGGGGGATTTGAACAAGATTATCCAGGCGAGGATGACGGAAATATTGGAAATGGTAAATCGAAAGATTCGCAATTTCGACAATTACCATCGATTAACGAAAGTCGTGCTCACAGGCGGGTGTTCGAAACTGAGAAACGTTAAGAATTTAGCGAGGCAGATTTTCGATTTATCAGTGAGAATCGGCTCGCCGAAGGGACTTTTGGGAATGGAATCAAAGATAAGCGATCCCTCATGCGCCACCGGCGTCGGTTTGATTTTGTATGAGATGAAAAACCAGCCTGGTTTAAACATTGGGATCGAACCCAAAACTTATTTCAGCCGGGTTAAGAAGAACCTCAGTAATATTCTTCACTGGCTGACTCATTAATTGAATATCGTAAACATCAGATACATTTTGCGGAGGAAAAAATGTTAAGTTCACTCAATTTCCAATTTGCGGATGACGGACTCATCGGCGCTTCGATGAAGGTTATCGGCGTCGGCGGCGCCGGCGGAAACGCCGTAGATCGCATGGTCGCATCGGGCTTGTACGGAGTCGAGTTCCTGGCGATGAACACCGACATGCAGGCGCTGGAGCGCAGCGCAGCGACGCACAAAATCCAGATTGGAAAAGCGTTGACGCGCGGCAGAGGCGCAGGCGCGAATCCTGAGATCGGTTATAAAGCCGCCGAACAGGATGAAGAGTTGATCGCCGAGTCGCTCAAAGGCTGCGATCTCGTGTTTATTACTGCAGGCATGGGTGGAGGCACGGGAACGGGAGCCGCACCGAAAGTGGCGCAGATCGCTAAAGAGAAGAAAATCCTCACGGTCGCTATTGTAACTTTGCCGTTCCTGTTTGAAGGCAGGCGACGCAGATCCGTCGCCGATGAAGGAATTGCTGAGTTAAAAAAACACGTCGATACTCTGGTTGTTATCCCCAATCAAAGACTTCTGGATATCGTAAATGAGAAGACTTCCCTGCGCGAGGCGTTTACAATGGCTGATACGGTTTTAACTCAAGCGACCGAAGGAATTTCCGACTTGATTTCCAAGACCGGCGTCGTAAATCTCGATTTTGCGGACGTCCGCACGATCATGCACGAAGGCGGGGATGCGTTAATGGGAATCGGAGTCGGCGCCGGCGAGGATCGCGGAAGCGCCGCGGCGGACAGCGCTTTGCAATGTCCTTTGCTTCAGGATTTCAGTATTGCGGGAGCGACCAGCGTTCTTGTGAATATTACCGGTTCTGAAGATTTAACGCTGCATGAAGTCGATGATGCAATGAATTTAATTTACGATTCTGCCGGCGATGAAGCCAATGTTATTTTCGGAGCCGTCATCGATGAAAACGCCGGCGAGGAATTGCGAGTTACCGTAATTGCCACCGGTTTTGAGAATCGCCAGTCCGATAATGGAAATGGCAGAAGCGCAGTTCAATCGAAGAGTTTCGGTCATAACGTCGAATCCACCGAAACGCGGATCAAGCGCCCGGCGATGATCGGCAGCGATAACGGCTTGAATAATATGAAAATAGGATTAGCCGAACAGAACGAACCGACCCGGAACCGAGAGAAACCTGTGAGCAATCCTAAGAGAATCCACCTTGGCGCCGTTGACGTCGATGGCGATCCTCCATCTGATTTCAGTCTGCCGGCGTTTTTAAGACGCAATGGGAACAACGGCAATAAGTAAAACTCCTCGAAATCGATGCGCTGATTTATTACTAAGTGCAGTAAAAAGTGTCATTGCGAGTCTGCCTTTAGCAGACTA
>CAZWOY010000127.1:0-9778 GCA_964635255.1 uncultured bacterium | reverse complement strand
GCTCCTGCGTGGGAATGCATACTTAACAATATGAGGTCGATATGCATTCCCACGCTGGAGCGTGGGAACGAGTTGGTAATTTGTTCACTATTTACTGCACTTGATAATATGTGAATTTTGTGGTCATTTATGAAGTAGGAAAGTAAGAATGTAAGAAGACTTGAAGATTAAACTGATCGGAACAAAATCCCCCCTTTTTAAGGGGGGAACTAAAGGGGGGATCAAATCCGCTCGTACCTCGCCATCGCCTTTGTCTTCAAGCCTCCCCGAACCGTATAATCCGCTATGACGGTCATCCTGACCGGTTTGCAAACCTTTACGAGATCGTCTAAAATTCTGTTGACGACGTGTTCGTAGTATATTCCGACGTTCCGGTAGGAAAGAAGATAATACTTGAACGACCTCAGCTCGATACAGTCCTTATCCGGCACATACTTTACTATGATCGCGCCAAAATCCGGCAGACCGGAAAACGGACAGACTGTCGTGAACTCTTCGGTTCCGATCTCAACCTCGATCTCCTGCCCCGGATATTCATAAGGGAAAGTCTCAAGAACTCCCGTATCTATGGCTTCATAGCCCTCGAAATCAAAGGTTTTGTCTAAAGGTTTAAAATCCATACTCTTTTTCTCACTTTCTTACTTTCTCACTTTCTCACTAATTTCACCCGTGCGGCAAACTACTCCGCTGCGACCTTAAATAGCAAAACGGCGTTACATACATAAAATTCGACACTCGGGACATGTATATATCGGCGTACTGTTCAACCTGCCGGGCGAATTGGCTTTTGTCGTTGCCGGCTCGCATAATCAACCCCCAGCGGTTGTTCATGAGACGATTGTATTCGTCGGCTAAAGCGCTTATCTTAGAATCGATCGTAAAATAATAAGACTTTAATGAACTCTGTTCTTCTTTCAGGCGCTTTTTTTCTTCTTTTTCGACTTTTTGAAGTCCGGCTTGGCTTCTTGCAAGGATAAGTCTGATAAAGTTCATCTCATTTTCGATTTCCTCTTTTTCGCGCATTAAAGCGTCTAAAGCAGCTTGTTTTTCCGCAAATTGTTCAGTGCAGGCTATTTCTTCTTCCAACTCTCTCAATATAAGCGCCGTTCTCCAGCGCAGGATATCTTTGGACACATGCACATCTGCAAAAACATGATCGCCAACATAGAGAAATTCTTCGCCGTCCAAACCAAAAAGCTCCTCTAACAATTTCGCACAGCCTCCCACATAGGCGCGCGCTTCCTTGAGGCCGCCTACCACCGGCTTCAAAAATCCATCTTCATTGACTATTTCAAACGCCGGAAGCGTTGTCGTAAAGAATGCCGGTTTCCGGGCGGACACTATAACAATATCGAATAGTTCCCGCCAGGTCATTTTTTCAGGCAGGAATCTATCGAACGTATATTTCATCATTGGAGCCGTATAATCCCAGTCTGAGTTTGTGATCAGCAGCAGTTTTTTGCCGGCTATTTTCTGATCCAGCAAACTCTGCGGAATCTGAGGCTCCAAATCGACGAATTCTTCCCGGTTATCGAAGATCTCCGATTTCAGCAATCCTTCGATATGAGCTTCGTCAATAGCTTTGCGCACCAAATGAAACAGCGAAGCGTAGGACGCCTCCGGAGGCAATTGCTTCTCATCAAGTTTATCGACTAATTGAGCGTACATACAGCCCATTGACAGCGAGAACAACGTATTGAGAAACTGAAACCTGCTATCGCTCAGCATCGTGATTGTGCGAGCGTAAACCTCCTGCTGTTTGGCGAACGGAATCAGTTTCGTTCCGTGAGCGGCTCGTTTGACAAAGCCGAATCGATTGGTCTTAAGCACATTGCCATGTTCGATATCGATAGTCAGCCCGCGCATCACAACCGATGGATCGAACTCAAGGTCCTCCACCGGCAGACCCATTTTCTGCAGTTTTCGCTTTAAATGGATATAGGCGTGACGCTCCCACTTTTCGAAAGAATAATGAATGAGCGTATAATCCATATCGTATCCGACAGCCTTAATCGAATTCATGTTTAGCGTGCGATTGCAATAAATGCCGCGCTTCGGATCGGGACGCCGGGACAAGGTTTCTTTATCGAGCATCGACTCTAATGTTGTTTGATTGTGCAAATCCTTCTAAATATAATGAAAAGTTCAGAAAATTTAAAAGAGCGAAAGAAGTTTTTTTCGAATAAACTCAAACCAGTTTCCGTCCGACAACAACCCCCGAATGCCGCGCCGTATCGAATTTATCGGTTTGTTTTAAGCCTGCTTCCCGCATCCATTCCTCAACTTCCGACCATTTATACGCCGAACCGTCTTCCGTGCCTAAAAACATGTTTATCGTGAACAGAGCCGCCTGCAGCGGTTTCGTTCCGGTATCGTCGAGATAGAAGTCTTTTACGACCAACTTTCCATTTGGATTTAAGGCTTTGGAGCATTTCCTGAAAAGATTCTTGACTGCATCCTCGCCGTTGCTGTGGATCAGATTGCCCAAAAAGATCATATCATAGGGACCTGCGAAGTCAGCCTCGAACATGTCGCCCTCGATATAGCTCACTCGATCCGTCATGCCTTGTTTTTCGGTCTGTTGCTTGGCAATTTCGATCACGCGGGGAAAGTCGAGGATCGCGCCTTTTGCTTGCGGGTTTCGCCTCAAGAAAGTGTAAAGGTAGGTTCCAGGTCCGCCTCCGACGTCCAAAATCGTATCGATATTCGAAAAATCCAGTGAATCGGCGACCTCTTCGGCTGCCGTTCTTGAGATATTTTCCATCCCAAGAATAAACGACCTCAGATCGGCATCGGATTTTTCCTTGCGTTTTGCTCCCGCCCAGGGAGACTTGCCGAGCCTAATGGCTTCGTCCATATTCGTCCACCGCTTCATCAGGCGGAAATTATGGCGAAAAATGTCGCCCAGATAGTAATCGGATCCTTCTTTCAGGAACAGTTCAGCATCACCGGCAAGTTGATACATGCCGTTCTCTATTTGGATTAAGTCCATGCCGGCTAATGCAAGCAAAAGTTTAGATACGCCCCGTTCAGGCAGCTTGAGCTCGCCGGACAACTCACAGAGCGTCAACGGACGATCCGAAAGAGCCTCGAATAAGCCAAGATCGTTCGCCGTTAATATGACGGCAGATTGGCGGAACGAACCGACTCGTTCGCTGAATTTGTCTCTGCGTTCGATCAGGTTTTTATCTAAGTTTTTCATGTGAATTCCTTTGTATATTACTGGGAAAATAAAAAATCTATCAGTAGGGCAGGCGTCCCTGCCTGCCTTCGCAACAATGCAGGATCGCATTGGCAGGCGGGGACGCCTGCCCTACCAAAAATTCTATTTTCGTGTTCTCTGGTGAAGCTCGCTTGATGACAAAACGACAGCTTTTAAACCAATAATCAACTAAGCGGCTCCAAATAGTTTCTTTAGATCTTCGATTATCAGATACAGCGCCGGAATCAGAATCAGCGTGATTGCGGTCGCAAACAATACGCCAAATCCCAGGCTGATCGCCATCGGCACTAAAAATCTCGCCTGAATCGAGGTTTCAAGCATCATTGGAGATAAGCCGAAAAAGGTTGTCAGCGACGTTAAAATAATCGGTCGAAAGCGGCGTTTCCCGGACTCTATAACCGCATCCCGCAGCGGATAGCCTTCTTCCTTGCGGCGGTTGATAAAGTCGATCATGACAAGCGAATCGTTTACGACAACGCCGGAAAGCGCGACGATGCCGAAAGCCGAAATCAAACTCAGATTGTATCCGAGTATCAGATGCCCAATTATTGCGCCCACGATTCCAAACGGTATGGCGCTCATGACGGCGAATGGCTGTAAAAAGCTTTTAAAAGGTATCGCGAGCAGTGCGTAAATTACAAAGAGTGCGAATAGAAAACCTCTGCCCAGGCTTCCCATCGATTCGCGCCGGTCTCTGTTTTCGCCTTCCAGATCGTAAGTTAAGCCGGGATATTCCTGAACAAGCCGGTCAAGTACATTTAGCGTCAAATCACTCAAGATTTCATCCGAATTCGTCTGGCGCTGGTTAATCCTTGCCATAACGTTGATTACTCGCTTTCGATCAGCGCGGTTGATTGCGTTGTAGCCTCGCGTTTCCTCGACATAAGCCGCCTGTTCGAACGGGATAACTCCGCCGGACGCCGTGCGGAGGCGCATGTTATTCAAGGAAGATACATTCCTTCGTTCTTCTTCCGGATAACGAACCATAACTCTGACTTCATTCTTGCCGCGCTGCAACCTGAGAGCTTCCGCGCCGTAGAATGCGGACCTCACCTGCATTCCCAAATCAGATTCGGTAACGCCAAGACTCTTGGCTTCCGGTTTTAGAGTTATCTTGAGCTCTTTTTTACCTTCACTGTAATTGTCGCTGACTTCTTCGACGCCGGCATAGTTTTCTAATGATGATTTAACACGCTCCACCGCCTGCAAAAGCGATTTGTATTCGTCATGCGCCAACTGGATATCAATATCGATCCCGCTGCCCATCAATTCCGCGCGCATACGCAAACTCTCTAAATTAGGTATAGGTCCGATTCGTTTGCGCCATTCCCGAGCGAATTCCATCAGATTGATTTGTCTCTCATCCGCCCCCACAAACCGCATGTTTACCATTGCAAGATGTGTAGAACTTGATCTGACCGTCGTCCCGAGCCCATGAGAACCGAATCGCTGCGAACCGGTCATAACGAAGGTATGCTCGAAATCGCTTTTACCATCGGTTCGATTTGCCTCATATTCCTTGATTAAATCGACTCCAACCGCGCGAATTCTCTCGGCAACCATTTTCGTTTCATCATAGGGCGTACCCGGAACCATATTTAAAGACGCCCGAATCCAATCGGCGTCGATGCGGGGCATAAAGACAAATTTAATAAATCCGCCTGTGAAGAATCCCAAAGTTATTAATAACGAAGCTATGGCAATAGCAACCGTAATATACCTGTTACGGCTCACCCATTGCAGCGTGCCTTCATAAGTTTTATTTATCAGCCAATTGACAAAGCGATCGAATTTACTTCTTTTCTTCTCTATATCCGACCAAATCTTGGCTTTGCTTTCCGTTAATTTGCTTGAAATGTGCGAGGGCAGAATGAACAGCGACTCAATCAAAGACATAACTAAAACGGAAATAACAATAACCGGCATTACGCGCATAAATTTGCCCATTGTGCCTGCAGCGAACAATAAAGGCGAAAAGGCGACTACGGAAGTTAAAACGGCGAACACTACCGCCCGGCTTATTTCCCAAGTTCCCTCAATGGAAGCTTGTTTTAATGGTTTACCACTGCGATAGTGTACATATATATTTTCACCGACAATAATTGCATCATCGACCACGATACCCAAAACGGTCAGGAATCCGAACAATGAGATCATGTTGATTGAAACGTCGAATCCCGGCATGAAAATCAAGGCGCCTAAGAATGATATCACAATGCCGATCGCCACCCAGAGCGCCAGTCTGATTTCAAGAAAAAGCGTCAAAATAATAAGCACAAGAATAACGCCCAGCAAGCCGTTCTTAAACAACAGATTGATGCGTGATTGCAGAATTTCCGTTCTGTCCATCCAGATAGCGATGTCGATGCTTGACGGCAGCTGCGTTTTTAATTCCTCGAGGTATCCCTTAACCGTCTTTGAAATGGATCTGGGAGTTTGATCTCCTACTCGATAGATATTGACCAAAGCCGCCCTTTTGCCGTCGAAACTGGTCTCCATTTCCGCTTCGGAAAAGCCGTCGTCGATTGTGGCGACGTCCCGCAAACGAACTTTTTCGCCGGTTGGTTGAGTTAGCGCGACGACCTCGCCATAGTCTTCGCCGGTATAACGTTTTTCTTTCGTTCTGATAAGAATTTCGCCGCCTTCGGTCTTGATTGAACCGCCTGGTATGTCCAACGATGCGCTGCGGATGATATTCGCCACTCGCGGCAGTGTTAAATTATAGCTGCGGAGCGTCTGTTCGCTGATTTCTATGGAGATTTCTTCGGCGCGGACCGCGGAGAGGTCGCATTGAGTTATTTCCGGTTTGCCAAGGAGATCGTCTCTGATTCGCTCTGCCTGTTCGAATATAGCGCGTTCAGAAACGTCGCCGTAAACGACCAGATTCATCACCTCGCGGCGGTTGCTGACTTTGGCGATATTGGGCTTTTCCGCATCCTCAGGAAAAGTCCTGATCCGATCTACTTCCGATTTGACGTCGTTCAACACTTCATCGGTATCGGCCCCTTCCATGATTTCAATCGATACGGATCCAACGCTTTCGCTTGCAGTGGCTGTGATGCGTTTGATATTATCCACCCCGCTGACGGCATTTTCAATCGGTAAAATAATGCCGTCTTCAACTTCGGCTGGACTTGCTCCCGGGTAGGCGACTGTAACGGATATTCTATCGAGCTCGAATTCGGGAAATACTTCCTGCTTTATGCCCTTCCCGATAATAAGACCGCCGACAACAAGCACCAGCATTAATATATTCGAGGCTACATGGTTGTCAGCCATCCATTGAACCGCCCCTCTCATAGGCCGCTGTCCTTCTTAATAATTTTCATCGAACGCACCTTTAATCCAGGCGCAGCGCCTGATATTGAGGATGTAATGACCATTTCCCCTTCTTTTAAACCGGAAACAATAAAAACCTCATTTGGCGTTAATCGTTTAACCTTGACGTTTCTGATCTCCAAAATGCTATCTTGAACCGCGATCCACAAGGTTGAATTATCCCGCAAAGCTCGGCGCGGCAATGGATAAATATCTGTCAGGCGCGGTCCCTGTATTTCGACCTCGACAAAGGAACCTATACTTAGCGGCAATTTGGAACCGTTTTTTATTTTATATGGCTCCTTGACTTGTACTACGACCGTTGCCAATCGTTCGCGTTCGTCGATAACGCCTAAACTGCGATCTACTTTGCCAAACCATGAAAAAGTCTCGCCGTTGACGTCCAAATTAACTTCCGCATCCGCTCCGGGTATTTCAAGCCAAATCGATTCTGACAATGGCAGTCCGACTTCAATTTCTGCAATATCGGTTGAGAACAATGCTGCTATTGGCGATCCTGCGTTGATAAACTGTCCCGGATCGACTGATTCCTTTCTGATCCGGCAGTCGAACGGGGCTTCTATTTCGGTTCTCTTCAGGCGTAATTCAGCCGCTTGCAACGCAGCTTGGGCGGATTCCAAAGCGGCTTGCGCCTGCTTCAACTGCGGCTGCCTTAAAACCAGCGCGTCAGGCTCTTCATTTGCATCGTAACCTGGCAGCTCTAAATTCTTTTGAGCTTCGCGCATCGACTCCCACTCTTTTCTCGCAACGTTTACATTTGCCTCAGCCAGAGCAAGCGAATATTCCGCCTGTGCAACCTGCGCTTTCGCCTGTTCAACCGCCAACCGATAATCTTCCTGTTCTATCCTTATTAGTATTTCGCCTTTCTTAAATTCGCCTCCCGCGAGAAAATCCGGATGAACCCACTCGACTTTGCCCGGCGCCTGAGCCGCTAAAGATATTTCCTTAAGCGGCTTAGCGACGCCATGACCTCGGACGACGACTTTTCTTGGGATTTTTTCAGCCTTAACGGTTTCGACAAGCACTCCGGGAAAACCGACCGATTGTTTTTCAGGTTTCCGGCGGCTCATAGTAAGCGCTGCAAGTATTATTATACCTACAATAATAATAAGAAATGGCAGGATAAATCTGATTATACTCCGTTTCGCTTTCATTTGTCAGTTTCCTTTTTTGCTGCATATTTTCCGGAGAAATCCTCCGTCCAAGCTCCGCCAAGCGCAGTAGCGAGATTAATGTGAGCTTCGACCAATTCATGTTTTGCCTTGATATATCCGCTGCGCGCGTTAAAATAGGAAGTCTGGGCGCTGGTAACGTTGAGATAATCCGTTAAACCGCGTAAATATCTATCTGTAGTGGTTTTTAAGAGGTTTTCTGAAGACTTGATCTGTTGTTCGACTTCAATCAGGAACTCTTTCTGATTCTGGATTTTTACCAAGGCGTCTTCAACTTCTCGAAATGCATTCAGGGTTGTTTCTACGTATCTCGAAGCCGCTTCCTTAAAAGAAGCCTCGGCGGCGTCGGCGCCAGCTTTCAACTTGCCTCCCGCAAACAGAGGAGCTGTCAGGTTAGCGATTGCATTCCAAGCCATCTGTTCATAATCTATCGCATTTTGGATTTCATTATCATTGCCGCCGACCTGCGCCGACAGACTCAGCGAAGGCAGCCGGTTCATCACGGCTTCAGCCCAGCGTTTGTCAGCCGCGCGCATTCTATGATAAGCCGCCGCAACATCCGGTCTGCGTTCTACCAGTTCCGACGGCAATCCTGTTGGAATCTTGCTAATTGAATCGGGAATCGCCAATTCCGGGTCCTCATCTAAGATCATTTTCGGATACTCTCCGAAAAATAGTGAAAATGTATGCTGCAATTGAGCATACTGCGTTTCAAGCTGCTGTTTTCCGGCTTTTGCGTTCGACAGCGATATTTCTGCCCGATAAACGTCCATTGAAACGGTAACGCCCCGTGTATATCTGTCAGACACCATTTCCAGATAGGATTGGTTGGCGTTTATGATCTTACTCTGAAGATCCAATTGATGCTGCATTTCCACAATTGAATAATATACTCGCGCGATTTGCGCCGATATGGATAGAAAGACAGCGTTCAAATCTGCCTTTCCCGCGAGCAGGTCGGCTTTGGCTGCGCCTCTTTGGGCTGCAAGCTTTCCCCAGACGTCTAACTCATATCTTGTCAACAGCTTAAAATCATACGTTGGCAATTCCATGCTGGTTCTAATTTGCCCTGCAGCCCCTTCCGATTCGGAGATTTCTCCATTTTCCTGGACCGCGCCGCTGAGATTTATTGTGGGATATAAAGAAGAATATCCGGCAGCTTTCATGGCGCGGAGTCTCTCCATGCGGTAGAATGCCTGCTCAATGGCAAGATTGGATTGAAAAGCTTGATCCATAAACCGGTTCAAGTTTTTATCTTTCAACTCGATCCACCAGGGAGAATTCCGGACTTCATCCTTGAAATCCGAATTTAAAAATGTCTCGGGCGCATCTTCAATATCCATTTTGTGGCTCTTATGCCACACTGCGCACCCGTTAAAAATCGAAATAATGATCGCAAGTATTATGAAACGTAGAATCACGGTTAACAGCCTTGTTCGTTTTAAATTAACCTTAACTGCCGGTTTAGTTTGAGGTTCCTCAAAATACTTATTGCCGATGTTTTTTAGCGGTTTTACTTACAATAAGCCTCGCCCGTCAGAATGTTCGGAAATGTGAAAAAAATAACCGCAGTCTTCCATATTATCATGGACTTTAATGTGAACCGGTTAAAAAAACATCGATTTTTACCTTTAAACAAATTAAATACGCAAATCATGTGCTTTTATTTATAGAAAAACAGCATCTTTCATAAAAACTAACAAATTATCCGAAACGAATTTCAGAATTACATTACGAATTTTCATTTAGCGGGGCAACTGTGGACACTTTTTAACGCATACAGAGTATTTTCTTTAATATAATAGTATAAATGTATTAAATCTATGCTCATTAATTGCTCATGAAGCGGGCTTCGCCACGGAACATGAAAACGGCTGGTTTAATCACATTGAGTGCGCGCTTCAGCGCGCATGAGGCGCTCGGTACGAGCTGAAGCGCGCACACAAAGCGATTTCGACATTTCACCCAAGGGCAGCATGTTGCCCAAGTGCAGTCATTCCAGCGAAAGCTGGAATCCAGGCCAATTCTCGCGCTATCGCCGAAG
>CAZWOY010000126.1:0-9847 GCA_964635255.1 uncultured bacterium | reverse complement strand
GCGCGCTTCGCCACGGAACATGAAAATAGTAGGTCGAACACTCTTGTTCGACATTAACCAGTAGCGTGAACACTCTTGTTCACCATTCCACCCAAGGGCAGTCATTCCAGCGAAAGCTGGAATCCAGGCTGGAATGACTGCATACGGGACGTTATTTTCTGGGCGTCAGGCGTCCTCACCTGACGTCATAAGCGCCCTAAAAACAATAGGAAACAATAGGAACCTGTCAGGTGGGGACACCTGACAGGCACTCTCTTTGTATTTTCTGGTGCATGTTATAGTTTACCTGAGCAGCATTGCCTTTTTCGAATGCGTCGCCCAGCCCGTCTCAAGCCTTACAATGTATAATCCCGACGGTAAACCGTTTCCATCGAAGCTGGAACTGTACTTGCCCGCGGCTAATTCTCCCGCTAAAATACAATCGATTAGCCTCCCGGAGAGATTATAAACATTCAATCGACCATACGACGCGCGCGGAATGTTAAAATTCATCCTAACCACCGAATTAAAGGGATTAGGATAAACCTCCGATATTTCAAAGGTTTCAGGAATCCCCCGCTCGTTCTCGGAATCTGCCGCGCCGGGATCGAAGACTTCGATATTGATCGGAACAACGGTTCGCTCGCCTGCGGCGTTGTGATCTATAATCAGACTGCCGGCATACAGTCCAACATCCAGTTCGACGCCGTCTTCGCTTACGGTCGCGAAGTTCATATTAATCTGCTGTTCCTCGCCGGCATGCACGACGCCCTCGACAGGTTCGAAATTGTAGAAGAAAATGTTCGGCTCTAATTGGTAAATCGCGATTTGATCGCCGCCTTCATCGGCGGGATTGTTGGAAATCGACTTCAAGACGATTCCCCCAAATCTGTCCCATTGGTTCGTGATGCAGACGTCTTCCAAATCTTTGCTCAACGGATCGTGAAAATCGGCTACGTGGACGACTTCAACATCTTGCGCATCGGGATCGAGCTTCGACAGGGACATGTTTTCCGCATCCCGCAGCCGGTGCAGAACATAGAGCGGACATTCGCCGGGATCGTCGCTGCAATAGGCTAATCCGTGAATCCGATAGTTATGCATTTCGATTTGCCGCTGCAACCCGCCTTCCCGGTCGTAACCTGCGATATCCGTCGTTATGCTGCTCGTCCATAGGAGCTCCCTGTCTTCGTCCCAGACGACGGCTATGTTCGGATTGTTGCGGCTCTCCCAGCGATAAGCGACCTCGCCGAAGTAATCGAAGCGTATATCGAGTCGGCTCCGGCGCCCCATAACAATTCGCCGTCCCAGGTTAAGCCTCTAATTCCGGCATGGCTTCGGTCCGGCTGCTCGAACCGGTCGATCGGTTCTCCTTCGGAGTCCAGTGCGTAAATATAATGAACGTCGCCGTCTCGACCGCTGCAGTATATATTCTCGCCGGTGAACGCGATTCCGTTGATCCGGTGGTCGTTAAACGCCTCCCCGACGCTTATCGTTCGCCTGACTTGGAAAGGCTTTGCGTCCTCATTGCCTTCCAGATCATAAGCCGCCGACCATTCAAGATCGCCGTTCGCTGCGTTGGAAATTGTCAAACTCCCGGCGGCGTTTCGACCCTGACCGATTTCGAGGTCTATTCCATCGTTGGAAATCGCAAATTCAGGATGCAATAACCCGGCGTTCACTTCAAGCGTATCGTTGAAACCGATTTCCAGATCGGTAAAAACCGAATCGTTATAATCGTCCAGTTCAAAGCGGACGTCATATATATCTGAAAAAACCCGTACAAAGTACTCGCCGTTTTCATCGGTTAGAGTATGAAAATTATTCGACAGTAAAACGTTTACTCCGGGAAGCGGATTGCCGTTTGCCGCGTCCGTAACCGTTCCGGTCACGTAGGCGAAACGCAGCAGCGGATATGCTCCCATACACCCCGCCGCCATTCCGCTCGCAAGTATTATTCGAAATGACTCCTCTTTTTATTTCGATAATACCGCCGTCGTTATATAACGCCAATCCTCCTCCAACCGGGATTCATTATTGGCTATTTCGAAGTCCTCCATCCGAATAGTATAATCTTCGCCGCATAGATATACGCCGCCGCCTATCAGTGTGGATGAATTATCGATAAATTGGCAGTTAAAAATCTTAAGGGAATCTGATGAACCTGCATAGAGACCGCCGCCTCTTGATCCGGACACGTTGCCGGCGACCACCAGGTGGCTCAATACCGGACTGCTGCGAACAATCTTGATCCCGCCGCCTTCGGTCTCATTTTCTCCGCCGGTGATTGTGAAACCGGTTAAGACAGCGCCGCCCAAACCGCCGCCTTAACATAGGCGGCGGTTAGATTTCTATTCTCGATTACAGACGCTTTACCTGAGCAGCATTACCTTCTTTGACAACCGAACATCCTTAGCTTCCAGTTTCACAACATACAATCCCGAAGGCATATCATAGCCGTTCAAACTGACGCTGTATTTCCCCGCTTGATAATCCCCCTGCGCCAACCGATCTGCCAATCTGCCTGAAAGGTCGTAGATGCTAAGGTTTATGAACGATCGTTCCGGGATTTCGAAATCGATCTTTGCAACCGAATTAAATGGATTCGGATAAACGCCCGTTATATCAAATCGCTGCGGCAGTGAATTATCCCTATCTGTAATGCCGAATGGTTCGGTTACGCTAAGTGTAAATGGTATGACGGCATGACCGCCTTCAGCATTGTGGCTGAAGACAAGACTGCCTTCATATACTCCCAGATCCAACCTGATTCCTTCCTCGCTAACCGCAGCAAAAAAAACATCGATGATTTCGTTTTGACCAGCCTGAAGAATCCCTTCCAGTGGATCGACGTTGACATAGAACAAATTAGGTTCCAACTGGTAAACAAATAATTGGTCGCCTCCATTGTCACGATTATTGTTGGAAATCGTCATCAACACCCAACCGCCGTATCGGTCGTAATGCTGCGTGATAAATAAGCCTTCAAAATCGGTTCCTTCTTCGAAATCTCTCACAAATACCATTTCACCGAAATCTGGATTTGTTTTCGACAAAGACATATAATCACATTCAGCTTGCTTATGAATTATGTATAATGGACAGCCATCCGGATCATCCTTCCAATAGGCGAGTCCATAGATTCTTAGATTGTCGCGGTCGATTTCGGCCCGAAGTTCGCCATCCCTGGCGTAGCCAAAGATATCCGATGTAATATAACTTATCCACAGCATTTCACGGTCTTCGTCCCAGACGATTGCCGCGTTCCAATTACTCTCGGTTTCCCAGCTTTGAATGACTTCGCCATTAGAACTAAATCCAAAAATCGCGCCTTCATCAACGCCCCATAACAGTTCGCCATCCCACGCTAAATCACGCATACCTATTCTGCTTTCACCGGGTTGCGCGAATTGACCGGTGATCTCGCCATCACGATTCATCACATAGATTAAATGCTCATCATCATTTCGTCCACTGACGTAAAAGCTTTCCCCGTCGAACGCCGAGCCTAACAGCCGGTCGTTATCGACCATTTCGCCGACATGCCACGATCGCCTCAGTTCGTAAGGATTCATTCCTTCTTCAGTCTCGACCGTAACTTCAGTCGACCATTCGAGAACGCCGTTTGCGTCGTTGTCGATAATAAGCTGGTATTCGAGTTCCTGTCCACGCTCGATTTCCACGCTTATTTCATCATCGTAAGCGAAAAATTCCGGGTGGAGCATGTTAAGATTGAGTTCAAGCGAATCGTTGAAATCGAGTTCCAAACCGGCAAAGGTCGAATCGTTGTAGCCCTCAAGCGAGAATGTCAGATCGTATTCGCCGGAAAATGATTCTACCGTATAATAGCCGTTTTCATCGGTCGTTGTCCACAATCCATTGGTTAAACCTACATTGACGCCCGGCAGTGGATCGAAATCGGCGGCGTCCTGAACCATGCCGTAGATAAACGAATATCTGAGGAACGGAAAAGCGCCCATATCGGCGCGGGTTAGGTCGGCGTCCAAAGGCGAATCCGGATCGCCCGCGTCGATGCAGGGGCTGTCGCCGGTCAATGAATAATCCTGGCATTCGACTCCCGCAAACAGAGGGTCTTCGTCGATGTTGTTTTCGCCGTATTGCAGGCTGCCGCCCTGGCGGTCGATTCCGTCTTCGCCGCCTTCTATCAGAGAATAATCGATAACTGTCGATGAATTGCCGGTTTGAAAAATATTTGTATTCCCATTTTCAAACAAAATGCAGTTAGTGAAGGTGTTGCGGCTGTCTTCAACAATATTTACGCCTTCGCCATTGTCCGCCGTATTTTGAGTTATGGTGGCGTTTGTGAAATGTTTTTCATTGCTTCCGCTCAAATACACGCCGCCGCCGTAATCGTCTGCAGAATTGTTCGCAATCGCTCCATAACTGAAATCGATCTGAGAATTGCCACCGATAAACATGCCGCCGCCGTCATCGGCTTGGTTTTCGATTATCGTTGCATTATCGAATTTACCAGTAGAGCCGCAGAGCATATATAAGCCGCCGCCCCAATTATCGGTTCTATTCCCGGAAATAACGCCCGAATTGAAAACCACGTCGGTGTGAAGTCCAAATATTGCCAATCCGCCGCCATAATTAGTGGCTTCATTGTTCCTTATCACGGTGTTTTCAATGTAAACGTTACCGAAATGAAGCTTAATTCCGCCTCCAAATGCCGAAGAATTTCCCTCAAATACGCTGTTTAATATTGCCAGTGTATCGATGCGATATGCATAAAGTCCACCGCCGCCGCCCTGGGAAACGCCAATATTATCTATTACTTTGAGGTGGGATAGTTTTGCGCCTGCATTTAAAATTCTAATTCCACCACCGTTTGCGTATTCCCCATTTCTAATCGTAAAACCGCTTAAAAAGGAATTGATGTTTTCAGATCCCTCAAACCTAACAACTGAACCGTTCCGGCTTCCGTCGATAATGGTCGAGTCGATGCGCGTTTCATCTCCGTCAATCAGAAACAGGCTTGCAACGGTAATGCGCTTTCCGCAGAAATTGATATTCTCGCGGTACACGCCCGGTTGAACCAGAACCGTATCGCCTTCCCCGGCGCTATTGATCGCGGTTTGGATACGTTCGCGATCTTCCGGAACGTTAATGACGTCTCCGAAAGACAAACCGTTTAACACCAAAAATACAGTAAAAATTAAGATAGCTCTCTTCATGTTTTTCTCCTTCCTCAGTTAGCAGTTTACAAATGCATGGCATGTTCCGTTCCACTTACAGAACAGCCTATATCGAAAGATCAGGTTTGAGTGATCGCAATTGACGGGTTCTTAAATTAATTTAAAATCAAATTAGGCGCATGTCAATTAATCCCAAAAAGAAAAAAAAGAAATATTCAAACCTGATTCTCCCAATGAGTGCGAGCCTTAGCGAGTCGATGCGCGCAGAAACGCGCACTCAATGTTATTATTTCACCAGCATAACCTTCCTGGAAACACTAACCGCATCCGCTTCCAGTCTCGCAACATACAATCCCGACGGCAAATCGCTGCCATCGAAAACAGCGTTGTACCTTCCGGCTCTGTAGCGCCCCTGAACCAAACGTTCGACCAGCCTGCCGGAAAGGTCATAGACGCTAAGGCTGATGAATGAATTTTGCGGGGTTTCGAAATCGATTTTCGCCGCCGAGTTGAATGGATTAGGATAGACGGCGGAAATGCTGTACTCTTCCGGCAGTTTATCTTTTTCCGATCCTAAGCCCGCCGGATCGAGGACGTTCAGGCTTATGGGAATGACTGCGCCGCCGCCGCGCGCGTTGTGGGAGAATATAAGACTGCCTTCGTGGATTCCGAAGTCCAGGACAAAGCCTTCCTCGCTCTGCGTGATAAACGTTAAACCGACCTGCTCGTTATCGCCCGCAGAAACGATTCCTTCAGTGGGATCGATCTCAAGATAGAATACGTTAGGCTCTAACTGATAAACAACTAATCGATCCCCGCCTTGATTCCGGCTCAAATTAGAAATCGCCAGCATAACCCATCCGCCATAGCGATCATAATCGCGCGTTATGAACAATCCTTCGCAATCAGCGGCTAAAGAATCCGTGAAATGGCGGACAAAGACGATTTCGCCATTATCGGGATCGGTTTTCGATAACGACATACAGTCCGCTTCAGGAAGTTTGTGCAGTATATAAAGCGGGCAGTCGTCCGGGTCGGCTTGGAAATAGGCAAGTCCGTAGATTCGCAAACTGTCGTGACGGTTAATTGTGAATCGCTCCTCACCGTCCGGAGTACAACCGATGATGTTCGACGTAATCGAGGACGTCCAGAGAACTTCCCGTTCATCGTCCCAGGCGACGGCTGTAACCGGCGTTAGGGGTCCTTCAAATTGGGCGGCGACATTTCCAGCATTATCGAACCGGTAAACGTTTAGTTCGCCTGAACTCCAAAAATATTCACCATCCCAGGCTAAGTCCCGCATTCCTATCCGGCTTTCTCCGGGCTGTTCAAAGCGGTCGATAATTTCGCCGTCCCGGTTGGCGATATATATCTGATGCGATTCCTCGCCGCGACCGCTGACAAAAAAACGATCTCCAGCGAAAGCGGCTCCCAGCAGCCGGTCGTCGTTCACCGCCTCTCCTATTTGCCAGGATTGCCGGATTTCATAAGGCGGCAGCGTTTCGCCCGATTCGGTCTGGTATTCCATCGACCACTCAAGCCTTCCATTGGCGTTGTTTTCTAGGCTCAATTGCGCATGGTCTTTAAAACCTTGGATCACGCCGGCGGAAACTTCATCTTTGGATAGCCGGAAATCGGGATGAAGCATTTCAGGACTTATTTCCAGACTATCGAGGACGTCTATTTCCAAGTTGCGGAATACAGCCTCGTTGTAGCCGGGAAAATTGAATGATAAATCATAAACGCCGAAAGGGGACGTCAACGTATAGCATCCACCTTCGCCAGTAACAGCGCTGGCGCCATTTGAAAGTAATACATCCACATTGGGTATCGGACTTAAATCCACAGCATCGACGACTCTCCCATAAACGTAAGAATATCTTAAACATGGGTAAGCTCCCAAATCCGCTCGCGTTCCGTCTTCGTCGAGCGGCGAATCCGGATCGCCGGCGTCTATGCAGGGGCTGTCTTCGGAAAGAAGATAGGCATTGCATTCGCCTTCGGCGAACAGAGGATCGAGGTCGATGTTGCCTTCACCCCATTCCAATTCGGCTTCGTCTCTTATATCTATTCCGTCTCCTCCACCTTCGACGTCCGAATAACTGATTGAAGTCGAACTCTCTTCGTCGCAGAAAATATTGCAATCGCCATTTCCGTAAACGATGCAATTCAAAAACGTATTAAAGCTACTTTCCCCGGTATATATGCCATCGCCTAAATCCGCAACATTATCGCAAATTGTTACATTTTGGAAATATTTTCCTTGCGCTCCAATGAGCCCCACTGCCCCTCCCGAGTCGGCTGAATTGTTTGAAAATAAACAGTAGTACATATTAATCCTTGACCCCCCATCTATATTGCCGCCTCCCCCGCAATTTTCCGCGCGGTTTTCTGAAAATGTTACATTATAGAAATCAGCCCGCGATCCGCAAACCATATATAACCCACCGCCTCCGATTGCGGAATTATTCACAATAGAACCGGAATTAAACAAAACATAAGTTGTTGAAAAGATATCCAATCCGCCGCCTGATGTTCCCGACTCATTGCCGATTATGTGTACGTTTTCAAGATACATATATCCGAAGTGCAGTGATAGACCGGCTCCCCAGTATTCGGAGACGTTTCCCTCAAAAGTCGAGTTCAGAATTCGCAGTGTATCAAGGTCGTGATGAATAGTGGAATTTGAACCATATAATCCTCCGCCTGGGTTATTAATAACCTTCAAATCCGTAATCAGCGGTCCCGCACGGCGAATATAAATTCCTTTGTCATCTTCACCGGAATTTTGAATGGTGAAACCGCAAAGAATGGAAGCGTTAGATTCATAAGTCTCGAAGGTGACTGCGTTACCGCTTCTATTGCCGTCGATAATCGTAGAATCGACATAAGCGGCGTCCCCCGTAGTAAGAAAAAGGCTGGCGACAGTAATCGGTTTCCCGATAAAGTCTATGTTTTCCCGGTAGGTTCCCGGCTGTACAAGCACGGTATCGCCGTCCTCCGCCGCTTCAACAGCAGCTTGAATGGCGCGGCGGTCTTCAGGAACGTTAATGACCGAGGCCGTCGCGGCTGCGGCGATGAACTGAAATAAAACGATAAAGAACAATGAAAAGAACCTTTTCATGATTTACTCTCCCTTCTCAAAAAACTTTGCACTGTGTATGTTAAAAGAACCGTTTTGGCATAGTCGCAGTCATACCTGCACAGGCAAAATATCCTAATATCTAGACAATACAGGATTTAGATTGCCCGTCAACCGTCCATAAGTTCTCTTTTCGGACAGTCTGTTTCGCTGGAATGACTGCGCGCATAATCACTCGCACTAACAATATTAATATAACTCATCCTTACCCATTAATCAACACTCTTGCATGACATTTTCCATTTCCGTATCATATTAAAAACGAGAGGAAGCGCCTGAAAATACATCGCAACAGTACGATTGTCGAACGAATTATTCAAGTTGTTATAATTATTCTCCTTACAGCGTCATTTAAGGTTGGCGGCGCGGAGGATAATTCGGGGCTTGTTTTTAAATATCACCCGTTTTTTATCTATTACTCGGGAGATGACGCAAAGGAATTTGTTCCTCAATATAATGAAAGCCTGCAGTTTATCTACCCCAAGCTCGAGTCCGCGCTGGGCGAAAAACTTGAAGCTCCGGTTTATGTATTTCTGACCAACACCCGGATGCAGTTCATTAAAGCCACGCGGGGGACCGTTCCAAGCTGGGCGGGAGGCGTCGCTTATCCGTCGAAAAATACGATTATCGTTAAAGACCCGCTCTATTTCGGGCGCGGCGTCCCGGTCGAGATTCTGTCCGCTCATGAACTCACGCACTTGCTGCTGCACAAAGCCAAAGGCGAAAACTACCTCCCCCGCTGGCTTGAAGAGGGAATCTGCATCTACCTCTCCGGCGAGTCCAGGGTCGGATCGAAAGCCAATCTGGGGCGAGCCGCCGCCGCAGACCGGCTGATGGGACTGCCCCGCGTTGATCGCGTCCTTGCTTTTTCGTCGCAGCAAGCCGACCTCGCCTACAGCGAATCCGAGTCCGCAACCCGATACTTCATCGACCGCTTCGAGTGGCGGGCGATGCGCGACCTGCTGAAGTACGTCAAAACCGGCAAAGAATTCGAAGAAGCTTTCTATTTAGCCACCGGCTTGGGCTATGAAGACTTTCAGATCGAGTGGATGGACTACGCCCGCGACCGCTATCGCTGGGTATTCCTGCTTGAAATCGAGAGCCTGATCTGGATGGCGATCGTCGTTTTGTTCATCGCAGCGATGATAGCGGTCTTTATCCGGCGCCGGATTCAAATGAGAAAGTGGCAGGACGAAGAGGACGAGGAAGCGGCGGAAGAGGCTGCGGAAGCGATGAAAGACCTAAGATACCGCGATAATCCGCCCGATGACGACGACGGCGGCGATGACGATTGGGACGACTGGTACACGCCCTACAGAAAGCCGATTAAGCCTAAATAACACTCAAAAGCAGCCCGAACACTCTTGCTCGGCATTTGCCATAATAATAAACCGAACGCCCCGTCCGGCAATCTCGCTCTTGACAAAAAACTAACAATTTTACCTTCTTTTTTCCCTCTCTATCAATCCCCAAAGCTACCGAACCAAACTAACCTTCCGAACGTCTTCCCGGCCCCCGCTTTTCAATTTAACAAAATAAACCCCCGAACAAAACCCATCCGCCCGCC
>CAZWOY010000125.1:0-9863 GCA_964635255.1 uncultured bacterium | reverse complement strand
CTCGCGCTATCGTCGAAGTAAGATGGATTCCAGCTTTCGCTGGAATGACTGCGTAAGGGAGCGATATTAATTCTGGGCGTCAGGCGTCCTCGCCTGACGTCATAAGCAAAACAATAGCAACCTGTCAGGTGGGGACACCTGACAGGCACTCTCTCTTTGTATTGACAGGCACTCTCTCTTTGTATTGACAGGCGCTCTCTCTTTGTATTGACAGGCGCTCTCTCTTTGTATTGACAGGCGCTCTCTTTGTATTGACAGGCACTCTCTTTGTATTGACAGGCGCTCTCTTTGTATTTTCTGGTGTATGTTGCGGTTGAATGACTGCGTAAGGGAGCGTTATTTCCCGTGGATAACAGCGAAAAGTGTTAAGGCGAACCCTCTCGCGCAGAGTTAATTTTCCTCAGCCTTCAACCTTGCTTCTATCGAATCGGAAAGCGAAATCACGCAATCGGCATACGGACGGGAGATATTATAGGTCATGATGACCTTTTTTTTGCGATATAAATTTAGATTATTGCGCCACCCATTGGATTCAAGATAATTGGCGATCGAAGCCGCGGCGTCGGAAATATTGTCAAGATCTACTACTCCGTCGCTGTTCCCGTCATGTCCATACGCCCGGTAACTCGTCGGCAGAAACTGGCTTATGCCGAACGCGCCGGCCCAGGAGCCTTTTAATTCCAACGGATCCTTCCCGCCGTTGTGCGCCATATACAGCAAATCGCGCAGTTCGCGGCGGCCCCATTTCGCCCGGCGCGCTAATTGTCTTTTTTCATCCGGAGTTAGAGCGGATAGGTCGTAAAGGTCCGCCAAAACTTCGGATTGATCGCTGACGGTTAAGCTCCAAAACACATTAAAAATCGAATGCTTCTCAGTATCAGCTCCCAAATTGGTTTCAATTTTCATAATCGCGACGATCACGGAAGAAGGAACCGAAAAATCTCTTGTGGCTGTTGATATCTGGCCTTTGTGTTTTTTCCAAAACGATATGCAGGCGTTAATTGATTCGTTGGTAGTATTATGGTCGTATAGGTCCTTCGTTTCCGTATGCTTCGCATTTTTAGCCATCGTTCGGTAGAGGAATTCCGCCCGGGGATCCGCAAGATAACCGCGCAGGCTGTTCAACTCGTCCTCAGACCACTCATGGCTTTGTAAAATATGAAGCAATAATTCTTTATATTCTTTATCTTTACCTAAATCTGCTTCGCGAGGAGCGAGGATTTTTTTTTCAACGGTCAGATCTGCAATTCCGAATTCAGCGCTGTCTATAACGGCCGGCGTCTCTGCAATGGACTCCTGATCGACCTTTTGAACGCGCAAATATACGCCGCTGAACAAGAAAAATGCTCCGGCGGCAATGAAAAAAAAGCTGAAAAACAACCACCAGCCGGGCGAAGTGTGTTCTTTATTTCTTAAACTTGTATTTCTCATCAGGAAAAATGAATGTTGTACTTAATCCGAGAAATAAATGGAAGCGCTTAGAAAAACTTCCAAATCCGACTTTTTAAAGGCGCGGAAATAACCGGTTTTCGCGGTTTCCAGTGAAAACCAATTCCACCGACCGCTGCGCCAAGTTGCATTGAGCGACCATCTTAAACCGTTTCCGTTTAACCGGACTGATCTGAATCTGTCGGGCATTTTTGCTTCGCCCAAATACAGAGCCGGTTCAGATTCCGTGTTGAACAAAACGGACATTAGATATATAGACAACCGCTGCATCCTTATTTTGCCATCGACGCCCAACATCCAGCCTGATTCCCGCGAGTGGATCGAACTTATTCTGGAAACGCCTTCTGTAAACAATTTAAGCGTGTCAAACAACCTGTTTTCAACACAAAAATAATACGAAAGTCTTAATCGGTTATCAGAGTATATTTCAACCTCTTCGTTCTCGCCATGTCCTAAATCACTTCCACTCCTCCTGAACCGTACGCGTAATAGATCTCTCTTCATGGGTTTAAAATACAGTTCCAATGACGTTTTTCGTTTATTTCGGGGAGTCGGAATAGAATATCCCCGCCAGCTTTGCATTTCGATTTCAGTATGGGCTTTTACTTTTTCAAGGAAATCGCTCCCAATATTCATGGTAGCCGCCAAAGCTGCGCCGGAAGCGTCTTCAGGCATAACGCCGCTCGACGTCGATCGGGCGCGATGGTTGTGGAAAGCGACCGGATAGCGATAAAACAGAAAATCGAATTTTGTATCGAATTTTGCAAATTCTCGACTTAATCCGCCTTGATATGCGATATTGCCAAAATAATCCGACGCCGTTTCCATCAGAATCGAAAAGCCGGGCGTCGTAACTCTTAACCCTCCGGCGATGGCGCCGGTTCTATCTCCATTCAGCGGAAAACGATTCCGCGCATCGGACTCTGGTTTCAACTCAGGATTAAAAATCGAATAGTATCCGTTGACTGACAGTATAATCTCATGGTTTTGCCTGTTATAGAATTCATAGTTGATAAACGATCCGAAGGATTCTTCATTCAGTGAATTCTGCTTTATGCGTTCTCCGGCTGTGCGGTGGAGTCCGCCGTTGGATATGCGCAGAATATCTTCGGAATTGGGATCGACGATTGCGTCCAGTTTAGTGCGCGCCGCGAATGCGCCGGCTTGAAGGCTGTTCCATCCTTTCTCAACGGCGACGCCGGTAAAATTCGCATTTTCCATCGCATCATTTGCGGGTTGTATGCCATTAGGAGTCCTGCGAAAAACGCTGTGGGAATCGAAACTGTCGTAATAGACAGGATACGTCCAGATTCCAAGCCCCGCTCCGGCCGTTACATGAAAATCGCCGGCTACAGCCTTAAACGATCCTTTTCGCCAACTGCACCAGAAACGATTCAGATCGTTGATACGCGGTTCGAATGGATCTTTGTCCATTAATGCGCCGGCTTGAATATTATAATATTTCATCCAGTATTTTTGGGTAATTCCATATTCCGAACCTTCGTATCGGGTGCGATCGGCATCAGTGGCTTCGCCAAATCTTCGATTAGTTTTGACATGTAAGCGCGATTCTTTTCTTTTTGGTTCGTCCAAGTATTTATCGGTAACTATATCATTAAGTTCTATCTGTTTGCTTTCCTTTTCATTCAATCCGGAATTCGCTGATTTCATTTCTTGAATCACTTTGGCTGCACTTTCATAATCGAGATTGAACAAATATATCAATTGATAAATCGTAAACGTCTGCAGATTTAGCGTCCGTAATTTCTTATCCCATTCGACCTCGTTTTTGTCTTCGTATTCCTCCCAGAATTCTAAATCATCCGGTTCGATTAAAGGATATCCGTTCCCGATACTGCAAAATATTAATAAAGACAATATTATCGGTAAAGACAGCGCCTGCGTTTTGCTGCAGGAATTATCGCCAACAGCTTCTTCCGTTATTTTTATTATCTTTCTTCGGATATTTATCATTGCAACCATAAGCCTATCTCAACAATCGATCCGTATATGTTAATCCCGCTTCATAAATCCATCCCAAAGGCTGTTGCGAAACGGACCTAAAGCCGAAGGACATTTTCCCTGAAAGAAGCTCTATACCCAAACCTAATGAACCGGGATTATCCGACAGGAAGATATCCAGCTTAATCCATCTGTTTAATCGCTGAATGACGCCAAGGCTGTAAACCGGATCGGTTTGTGACGCATCCTGGACAAAAGCGGACAACAGCGTTTCTTCCGATAATCTTACAAAAGCAAATCCGGTGTATTGCATATCGGCAGCGATACGGTCTGCGATCGTTTCCATGATGGGAAAATCTTCAACCGCTAATCCAACTTCTATTGCGGGATGTATGATAGCGTTTAAGCGTCCGGTCAAGCCTAACGACGAAGCAGAACCGTAGTTTTTGACTGTCAGATGACAGTAGTTCAGATACAATCCGAATTCTGCGAATTTATATTTCCGGGCGACGCCTGTTGCGAATTTGTTTTCCCTGTACAGTTCATCGCCTGAGGAGGACCAAAAAAACGCCGGGGTGCAGTTCTTAAATCTAAATTGCGCATAAACAGCGTTAACTGTGAGCTCCGGCAGTCCGTAACGGCAGCTTCTCAAAAGACTTACTTCTAAATCGCCGGAATCTTGTAAAATCGAATGGAACTTATATCCGGTTTCCGGCTTTAACATTGATAGGCTTTCAAACGCTGCAAACAGCGTTTTGGATCCGGAGAAAAAAAGGATACAGGTCAAAATGCACAAAAATATTTTTTTATTTGCGTTCACTTTCGCTTGACTGTTATCGATGAATTGTGTACTTTTACCCGTTGACATTAGAGGTTGCTGAATTTAACTGCGTGAACAGATGAATTTTCAATTAAGCTGCAATTATCCGTCGAAAAATCGAACCTGCGGAATATTGCAAATATTTTTCTTTGCGGCTTCAATTCTCCTAATTGCCACAAGCGCTTGTTTTGGGCAGCGGATAAACGCCGAGGTCGTTTTCCATACGGATCAATTGCCCAAAGAAGAGCGTGAATATCTCGAAGGAGTCGATCGCCAATTAGCCGAGGCGATAAACTCTCATAAGTGGATCGAAAAGGGCTATAATTATGAATTGCCACTGAGAATTGAGATAATCTTCGAGAAATATTCGATTTCTGCGGCTTATCGCCGGTACGGAGCCGGAATATTGGTTGCCAATCGCTCCGGCGTCCAGTTGAGAGACAGCCGTTGGGATTTTCGATACTCACACAGCTTTCCTTTTCAGTTTGGCAGACCTGACGATCCTATGACAAGCATTATCGAATTTTATACCTGGATCGTTCTTGGATTCGAACTTGATAAATACAGTCCGCTGGGAGGCCAGCAGTATTTCGACAAAGCTCATCTGATTGCGGAAAACGCAAGATTTGAAATAAATTATGTTCGCGGCTGGGATTACAGGCGTGATTTTATCCGCGACCTCATGCTTGATAAATATCGCGACGTTCGAACCGCATCGTTTCATGCGGCCGCCGGCATATACTATACAGAAAGAGGCAAAATGAAATCTGCGCGTTCGCACCTCGCTCAGGCGGCGGAATTGATTATGGCGAGCAAGCCGGAACATGTAATTCTGCATCGAGACGACCACATAATCCGGTTTGTAAACATAAGTGAATTCATCGAAGCCCTCGATCGAGCCGGAGCCTATGACATTATGGAGCAATTAGCCGACTGGGATCCTGATAATCCCGAAATTAAACATTAAACATGAATCTTGCGTTTCAGATTGACCTAAAAATACTGCGCGAGTGCTTGCAGACGCCCCCGTCTGCAAGCAGAGCGCTTCTATTGCGTATCAAGAGCTTGCAGACGGGGGCGTCTGCAAGCAGGGCGCTTCTACTGCATATCGAGAGCTTGCAGACGCCCTCGTCTGCAAGCTGGCGTCTGCAAGCTCTACCGACGCATTTTCAGTCAGTCTGCAAAGTCCGGATTCCATTCTTGGACAATCCGTTTTTCTTAAATTAAGGATTTTAACCGGTATAAAACAATAATGTTGTTAATTTTAGATTTAATACTTGACAATCCTTTGCTTTAACCTTACATTTTACCTTAGGTAAGTTTAATGGAAAGAAACAGCATGAAATACGCAATTATAGCGCTTATTCTGGTTTTTTCTGCAACTTCGGCATTTACGGCAGATAAGATTATCGTAAAATTCGAAGCTTACGCTGAAGATCAGCAGGCGGTATTAGAATGGGAAACAGCTTCCGAAAACGGCGTTACAGGTTTTCAGATTCAACGCAGCGTCGATGGCGCCAGATTTCATACGGTTGCTGCGGTCAGACCGGGGGAACCGAACAACAGTTATCGCTATGTCGATGACGACCTGTTCAAAGGCCGGGTGCATACGTATTATTACAGAATAGCCGTCGTTAAGAACACCGGCGATAAATTATACACCAACACAAACATAGTCCGCCTGATTTCCTCAAACATCCACCGAACCTGGGGAAGCATTAAGGCTATGTTTCAATAGCCTTTTTTCAAAGATAAGGTTTTAAAGCGCCGCAAGGCGCTTTTTTTTTGTGCCGTGATCTGTGTGGAAGGTTTTACAACTATGTGCATTAAATAGTGTACAACCGCTTTGAAGCGTATGAACATAACGCGTTCCCACGCTCCAGCGTGGGAACGAGATGGTAATAGCGCAAGCGTATGAACATAATGCATTCCCACGCTGGAGCGTGGGAGCGAGATGGTAATCAGCGCGCTATTTATTACACACGGTAATAATCATTGGTATAACATTTAAAAATATCATAAAAATATTGGATAAAACCTCGTATCAACCGGTCAAACCAGATATATCCTGTCATAAAACCGATTCGCCAACAATCTATTTCTGTATCGTACCAATTAACTGATGACTTGCTTTGAACTGCTAGACAATCGAAAACTAATTCTGGAGGAGAAATATCTGAGATGATGAAATCTTTTGTAATGAAACGGGTCGGCGAGGTTGATTTTACTGTGAAACCAATCCCGCAAGCCGGTCCTAACGACGCAGTCATAAAAACCACCCACGCTCTTGTCTGCACTTCCGACGTTCACACTGTGGGCGGAGCGGTCGGCGAACGCGAAAACCTGACGCTTGGCCATGAAGCAGTTGGAATCGTTCATGAAGTAGGGAGTGAAGTTAAAAATTTCAAGCCCGGCGACCAGGTTGCGATTAATGCGATCACGCCCTGCTATAAATGCACAAACTGCCTGCGCGGATACACCTCTCAATGCACCGAAATGTTAGGCGGTTGGAAATTCGCGAATGTTAAAGACGGCAATTTCGCCGAATATTTTCACGTAAACGACGCGAAAGCGAATTTAGCCTTAATACCCGACGGCGTGCCGCCCGAGGCTGCAGTTTACGCCTGCGATATGATGTCAACCGGCTTTATGGGAGCCGAGCATGCGAATATACCCATCGGCGGCGTTGCGGTCGTCGCCGCTCAAGGCCCTGTAGGATTGATGGCTACGGCCGGTTGTAAACTGCTTGGCGCCGGTTTGATAATTGCAGTTGAATCGGTCCCTAAAAGACAGGAACTGGCTAAAACCTACGGAGCCGACGTGGTAATCGATTTTACGAAAGTCGATCCGGTTGAAGAAATCATGAACCTCACCGGCGGCGATGGAGCTGACAGCGCAATCGAAGCCTTGGGCGCGCAGCCAACGTTCGAAATGTGCGTCAAAGCGACGAGACCGGGAGGAACAATTTCCGTCGTCGGCTATTTCGGCGAAGGCGAGAATGTTAAGATCCCCCGCGCTGAATGGGGCGTCGGAATGAGCGACAAAACCATCAGAACCGGACTTTGCCCAGGCGGTAAGGAACGAATGGAGCGTTTGATGCGCCTGATTAAAAACAATCGCGTCGATCCGACGCTGATGACAACGCATGAATTCGATTTCGATCAGGTCGATCGGGCGTTTGAACTAATGAAAACGAAAGAAGATGGAATTATCAAGCCGCTGATCCGATTTTAGATGGGAAATAAATGGATCGCTGACTTGATATATCGAAGCGTCGGGGGTGCGCTTGTTCGATTTCTGTAAGAATGCGAGCTTGCAGACGCCCTCGTCTGCAAGCTGGTTTCGCGTAATACCAAACCCGATGCTTGCAGACGGGGGCGTCTGCAAGCTGGTTTTGCGTAATAACAAACTCGATGCTTGCAGACGCCCCCGTCTGCAAGCTGGTTTTGCATAATAACAAACCTGATGCTTGCAGACGCCCTCGTCTGCAAGCTGGTTTTGCGTAATAACAAACCCGATGCTTGCAGACGGGGGCGTCTGCAAGCTCTTGAAAATCGAACACTTTTGTTCGACATTGCACACGGAACGTTTTTCCAGAGATAGAATCAAGTGAGTCGGACATTCTTGTCCGGCGTGGAAGGTTTATTACATAATTTTTTTGTCCCTTTATACTAAAGCCAATAGCATAATTTCTATTATAATAAGCCGATTAGTTTCAGTATTACGTTTTAAGCGCGATTAGTGAAAGAAAGAGAAACGAACTATGTCACTCGATGAGACTGGTAACAACGATGATGCTGAACCTGCGGAATATACTCATTATTCATCCCGGAAACCGATTGTAGAAGATTCAAAACTCATTTCCATTTTAGAAAATAACGGCGTTGAAATCCAAGCCGAAGCCGAGACCGGCAACTGGTGGGTCTATGCCTTGATATTTATGGCGCCCTGGCTGCTGTTGATCGGGTATTCCATTTACGCCGGCAAGAAAATGCAAGGCTAGATGAAAGGCATGTTCGGCGGCGGCGGCAGCGGCGGAGGCGGTCTGTTTGGCGTCGGCAAGTCGAAAGCCCGCCAGTTTAAGTCAACCGGCAGCGATATAACATACGAGGACGTAGCCGGCTTGAAAAACGCAAAAATGGACTTGCGCGAGATCATCGACTATCTGAAAGAGCCGAAAAAATTCATATCCATCGGCGCCGATATTCCCAAAGGCATTCTGCTTATGGGTTCGCCGGGAACCGGCAAGACATTGCTTGCAAAAGCCACCGCCGGCGAAGCCAACGTGCCGTTTTTCAGCATCAGCGGTTCGGAGTTTATCGAAATGTTCGTTGGAGTCGGCGCTTCAAGAGTGCGGGACATGTTCGAAAAAGCCAAAAAAGTCTCGCCGTCGATCATTTTCATCGATGAAATCGATTCGATCGGCAGAGCCCGCGGGTCTGGATAAGCCCGGCGGTCACGATGAGAGAGAACAGACGCTTAACCAGATACTGTCGGAAATGGACGGTTTTGAACAGCATGAATCGGTTATCGTTTTAGCGGCGACCAATCGCCCCGACGTTTTAGATCCGGCGTTGACCAGACCGGGAAGATTTGACCGCCAGGTAACGCTCGAACTGCCCCAAAGAAAGGCTCGCAGCGAAATATTGAAGATTCATACGCGGGAGATACCTGTCGGCGATGACGTCGATCTGGATAATTTAGCCGGTAGAACGGTTGGATTTTCCGGCGCCCATCTTAAAAATCTTGTTAATGAAGCGGCTTTATTAGCCGGCAGGAAGAATAAGAAAAGCGTCGATAAAATAGATTTTGACGAAGCCCGCGATAAAATCCTGTTAGGAGCCGAGCGCGAGGAAATACTCAGTGATCGCGAACGGAAACTGATCGCCTACCATGAATCCGGTCACGCGCTAATCGCCAAGCTGCTGCCGAATACCGATCCTCTTCAGAAGGTAACCATTATCCCGCGAGGCAGATCTTTAGGCGCAATCGAGCAGGCGCCGGAATTCGAGAGGCACAATTTCGGGAAACAATTCCTCTTGAATAGAATCGCCGTTACGCTTGGAGGCCGGACCGCCGAGAAGCTCGTTTTCAATGAAGTAACCAATGGCGCGGAAGACGATTTGAAGCAAGTGACGAAAATCGCTCGAAAGATGGTCTGTCAATGGGGAATGAGCGATGAGCTGGGACCGGTAACCTTCAGCCAGGGGGAGGAACACTTATTCCTGGGCCGGGAGATGACCCAGCAGAAAGATTTCAGCGAACACACGTCCAAAATTATCGATCAGGAAATCAAAAAGATCGTCCAGGCGATGGAAGAAAAAGCCTACGCCGAACTCAAAGCAAATCGCCGCAAACTGGACGTTATCGCTGAAGCTCTGTTAGAAGAGGAAACGCTTGAATACCAGGATGTGGAGGAGCTGCTGAACGACATACCGGAACAGGAAAAAGAGAAAGTCGCGAGCAAGTAATTCGGGAATTAATTTCAGGACGTTATTCTAATAATTTTTTGCCGGCAAAACAAGCGCCGCACAACTTATGCGTTCCCACGCGGGAGCGTGGGAACGAGTTGAAAATAAACTTCTCTGGTAGGGCAGGCGTCCCTGCCTGCCAGTGCGCTCCCGTAGAATCG
>CAZWOY010000124.1:0-9898 GCA_964635255.1 uncultured bacterium | reverse complement strand
CCACACTGGAGCGTGGGAACGAGCCGGTAATTTGTACACTATTTATTGCGCATTGTAATAAGATGTAAATATCAGGAAAAGCTGATACATTGAAAAAAAAGTCTGTAAACTAAGTTTAATTTATACAAAAAGCCATACTATGGCAGAAGAGCAAAAACAAATAGAGCTGACGCTCCCGCGCACCAACTACATGGCGCTCGGTTTGGGCCCTTCCCATCCGGCGACTCATGGTATCGTGCGTTTCAATTTAACTCTCGATGGCGAAAGGATTGTCGATAGCAAATGCGACATCGGATACCTTCATCGCGCGTTTGAGAAATCCTGCGAACAGCATACGTGGAATCAGGCGATTATTTATACAGACCGGTTGAATTACGTTTCTGCGATGATAAATAACGTCGGTTATTGCCTTGCTGTAGAGAAATTGCTTGATATCGAGGTTCCGCAGCGCGGCGTTTTCCTGCGGACGATAATGTGTGAGGCTTCGAGGATTATGGATCACCTGACTTGCATCGCTGCGCAAACGATGGAAGTTGGAGCAATGACCGTCTTTTTGTATTGCATGAAAGCGCGCGAGTGGCTGTACGAAATCGTCGAAATGTGCTGCGGAGCGCGCGTTACGACTATGTGGACCCGCATTGGCGGACTAATGGCGGACGTTCCGAACGATTTTTCAGACGCTTTAAGATCAAGATTGCCCAAGGTGAGAAAGGTCATTAAAGAGATCGACAAGCTGGTTACGAAGAACAGAATATTCTATGACAGGTTTCGCGAAGTCGGGACGATGACCAAAGAGGAAGCGATCGCCTGGGGATTTACCGGTCCGTGTTTAAGAGCTTCAGGGGCGCCGTTCGATGTTCGGAGGGACACGCCTTATCTCAATTATGATGAATTCGATTTTGAAATCCCAATCGGTAAATACGGCGATGTTCTTGACCGATATTTAGTGCGTATGTTCGAGATGGAACAATCGGCGCGGATAATCGAACAGGGATTGGATAAACTCCCCGACGGTCCGGTATCGGTCGAGGATAAGCAGATTACATTACCCGAAAAATGGCGGGTCTATGGATCGATTGAAGGTTTGATGAATCAATTCAAACTGATTATGGACGCGCATGGAATTAAACCGCCACCCGGGGAATATTATCAAGCTGTGGAAGGCGCCAATGGCGAATTGGGCTTTTATGTGATATCCGACGGCAAAGACGGACCCTATAAATGCCGCTGCCGCCCCCCATGCTTTCCATTGACCGCAGCGATGGATAAAATGATAATCGGGCAAACTGTGGCGGATATAATTCCAATTTTTGGGTCGATCAACATGATCGGCGGCGAGTTAGACAGGTAACCATTAAACAGAAGACAGATAAATGAGCGACGGCAATGGACACCGTCCTTTGGCAGAAGCAGCCGAAGAGTTAATATCACGCTATGAGCGCAATCAGGCGGCGCTTGTACCGCTGTTGTTTGAGGTGCAGGAAAGAGAAGGCTGTATTTCGGTTGAATCCGAACAGGAAGTGGCAAATTTACTCGGAATAGACGCCAGACAGGTGCATGATGCGGTAACCTTCTACCCGTTATTATTTGAGAAACCGATGGGTGAAACGCTGATTCAAGTCTGTCACAATATTTCCTGTTCGCTTTTAGGCGTAGAGCATCTCATCGACGTAATGGAGAGGAAATTAGGCATTAAATGCGGAGAAGCAACCCCTGACGGTAAAATCGGACTTCGCCGCGCCGAGTGTTTGGGATGTTGCTGCGATGCGCCGGTGATGCTGGTTGGCGAGAAACTAATCGGGTTTCTTACGGAAGAAAAAATCGATAAGATTATCGACAAGCTTCGCAATGGCGAGGAAATTGAAAATGACACGCCGCTGACCGAAACAAATGAGATTGAAAATCCAGCCGTTTCTTTTAATTTCAAGGTTCCCAACGCTTTCCACATAAAGGTCGCCGAATCTCGAGGCGCGTATGAAGCTGCGCGCAAAGCGCTTGAGATGGAGCCCAACGACATTATCGAAGAGGTTAAGGCGGCGGGGCTGCGCGGCCAGGGCGGAGCAGGCTTCCCAGCCGGCGTCAAATGGGGTTTTGTGCCGCGCGATGTTCCCTGGCAGAAATATTTATGCGTTAACGCCGATGAGAGCGAGCCGGGAACATGCAAGGACCGAGAGATTATCCGGCGCGATCCGCACAGACTGATTGAAGGAATCATTATCGCCTGCAAAGCTATCGGCATTTCGACAGCCTATATATATGTTCGGCGCGAATTCCATGAACCGTTGAATATTCTGAAACGTTCGATCGGCGAAGCCTATGAAAACGGCTATCTTGGCAAGGGAATTTTCAATACGGATTTAGATCTCGATATTTTTACGCATCCGGGAGCCGGCGCTTATATCTGCGGCGAAGAGACCGGCTTAATCGAATCGCTCGAAGGCAAAAAGGGCTGGCCAAGAATAAAACCGCCTTTCCCCGCTTTGAAAGGGGTTTTCCAAAGACCTACGGTTGTTAATAATATCGAGACGATTTCGAATTTACCTTTCATTGTCAATAACGGCGTTGAGGCGTATCGCAGCAGAGGCGCGGAAAAAAGTCCCGGCACGAAGCTGTTTTGTATCAGCGGTCATGTCAAGCGTCCCGGGGTTTATGAACTGCCGATGGGCATGACGCTGCGGGATATGATTTTCACAACCGCCGGCGGGATTCGCGAAGGACATGCTCTTAAAGCGGTAATACCGGGAGGTTCTTCGGTTCCGGTATTGAAAGCCGAGCAAATCGACGTTCCGATGGATTTTGAATCGACGCAGAAATATGGCACCATGTTGGGATCCGGTGGAGTAATTGTGATGGATGAAACAACGTCGATACCGGAAGCTCTTGAAATACTGGCTCGTTTCTACGCTCATGAGTCCTGCGGTCAATGCACCCCATGCCGGGAAGGATCGCTTTGGCTGTATAAGACTTTGCACAGAATGAACCACGATTTGGGGCGCAAAGGCGATACGGAAATATTGATGGACGTGGCTGATAATATAGATGGACAAACGATTTGCCCGCTGGGTTCCGCCGCAGCCTGGCCTGTACAGGCAATGCTTAAGCAGTTCCCGGAAGAATTCGAACCATTGATGTATTAAATGTATGCTAACCGAACGAAATAACAGACGTAAAAGCGGCTGGAAAAAACTGGCGTTAGCCGGCGCGCTATTAATAGCTATCCTGTTTTTTCACAGCTGCGGTAAAGAAGAACTGCCGAAATATGAAGGTATTACGCTTAAACAATGGGTTGAACGATTAGACAGCGAGTATCCGTCCGTTAGGATCGATGCTTTAAAAGCGATAGAAGCTATTGGATTGAAAGCGAGACCGGCGGAGGACTACGTTCTCGACATTGCGCGGAATGACAATGATAACGATGTGAGGATGCAGGCGATAAAATCCTTGCAGGCGATGAATGTACCGGTGGTTGAGTTCGACGAGTTTGTTGAGATGTACGAAGGACCTATTATTTCATACAGCGAAGAAGAGGAAGAGGATTTTCTTGACGGCTACGAAACCGGCGTCGATATCGATGAGATTAAAACTATCGAACAGGCTGAGAAAGAATTGATGGAGCATGCTTCCGTAGAGGATGATCTGGAATTTTTAATGAAACTGGAAAGCGGTCAATTAGATTCTGAACAAAGAGACACGACGTTTATTCCGATAAATTCGGAAAACTATGATGAATGGCTCGAAAATAAAAGATCAAGCGCTATTTCAGACGTCTTGGATGCATTGGGGAATCCTGAAAATCTCATCGGATTGCTGAAGAAGGGCGAATATCTTGATAAAGTTTATGCAGCAGGTAAGTTAGCTAAGATGAGCGGTTCGGATCCGGATGTTATCAATGCGCTTGAGGAAGTCGCAAGTTCGCAGGACAGTGTGCTGAGCAATATCGCAAAGCACGCGCTGCAAAACTGGAAGTAATTTAAATCGATCATAGATTCATACTATGCCCAAGGTTAAAATAAACGGCGTTGAACATGAATTCCCACCGGGAATGAATGTTCTTGAAGCGTGCAAAAAAGTTGGAATAGAGATTCCACATTTCTGTTATCATCCGCTTTTAAAAGTGGTTGGCAGTTGTCGAATGTGCAAAGTCGAAGTAATTCAAAACGACAGAAAGCGCATCGATATCAGTTGTAACCTGCAAGTAGCCGATGATATGGAAATATTGACCGATTCGCCGGCGGTTAAGAAAGCTCAGCGGATGACGCTGGAATATCTGCTGATTAATCACCCGCTTGATTGTCCTGTCTGCGATGACGCCGGCGAATGTGAGCTGCAGAATTATTATTTCGAATATGGCAAACATGACAGCCGGATGCGAGAGCTTAAAGTTCGCAAGCGCAAGGCGTTCGATATCGGCAAATCGATCGTGCTCGACAGCGAACGCTGCGTGCTGTGCAGCCGGTGCGTCCGGTTTCTTGCCGATATAACTCATACTTACGAATTGGGAATATTCGGCATGGGATCGACCGAAGAACTTATGCTGAAACCGGATTCAAAACTGGACAACGATTATGCCGGTAACGTCGTCGATTTATGCCCGGTTGGAGCCCTGACCGATAAAGACTTTCGGTTTAAACGGCGCGTTTGGTATTTGAAGGAAACGCCTTCTATCTGTCAGTTGTGCAGTCGCGGCTGCAACGTCAGGATCGATTGGGACCTCAATCCATTTCATCAGCAAAAAAAGAATTATAAAATGCGCAATTTCAGGACGGAACAAACTGAAATGCAGCGCATCCAGCGAATCAAACCGCGCGAGAACTTCGATGTAAATGGAACCTGGATCTGCGATCATGGCCGATACGGATACCATCCAACCGACGCGGGGGACAGACTCGAAAAACCTGTAATTCGCGACGGCGCGGAACTAAAAACAGTAGAATTCTCAGATGCGGTAAAAGAAATTGCATCCGGCTTAACAACCGCCCTTAAAACTCACAAGAGTAAAGTTGCGGTCGCGCTTTCGCCAAAGGCTGCAAATGAAGAAGTGTTCGCTGCCTGGTCTTTATTCAGGAAAAAACTTGAACTCCCCAACCTCGATCATCGAATTCCAATCGATCCGGAATGGAGCGGCGATGATCTGCTGCGAACTCCGGATCCTTTCCCAAACAGGCTTGGATGTGAATGGATAGGTTTTCTGCCCGATGAAAACGGAATTGGCGTAAAAGATTTGGACGAGCAAATCATAGGCGGAAAGGTAGATACGGTTTTGTTTATCCTCGCCGATCCGAAAGATGTTCTTGATGTAAAATCGCTGAAAAAACTGAAAAGAGTCTATGCAATAATCAGGAATTTGCCGGATGAATCGATGGAGTTTATCGACGCTGCTCTGCCTGCTGCGGCTTGGGGCGAATATTCAGGTACGTTTGCCAATTTCGAAGGCCGAATTCAGCGTTTTGAAAAAGCATTTGACGCTCTGGGAGAATCCAAACCCGTTTGGCAATGGATTATAGACCTGTCAACTGTGATGAAGAAATCATTGCGATGGGATCAGGACAAAGATATTCTTAACAGTTTAGCTGAAAACGTCCATTATTTCAAAGATCTGACTTTTGAGAAAATTGGATCTAAAGGAATGCTATTGGGCGATAAAAACCAAGATTAGAAAGCTATGGATATTTTTAATTCAATAATAGTTTTTTCGAAAATACTATTTGTATTTTCGGTCGTCATGGGAACTGCGACAATCCTGACCTGGGTGGAAAGGAAACAGTCTGCCGTTATGCAGGACAGATTGGGCGCGAACCGGGCGGATATTTTCGGAATTCGCATCATCGGCTTGTTTCAGCCTTTCGCCGATGCGATCAAAATGATTACCAAAGAGGATTATATCCCGCCTTTTGGCAATAAGGTTATTCATATGATCGCGCCGGCAATTCCTTTTATTTCGGTTATTCTTATCTTTGCCGTCATTCCCTATGGCCCCCCCATTGTAATCGCAGGCAGGGAGATATCTTCTCAGATTACAAACATAAATGTAGGCCTTTTATATATTTTCGCTCTTGGCGGATTGGGAGTGTATGGAGCTGTACTCGGCGGCTGGGGGTCTAATAATAAATATGCGCTGCTGGGGTCACTCAGAACCGTTGCCCAGATGATTTCCTACGAAGTCTGTTTGGGATTGTCGTTAATCGGCATGATTATGATTTATGGCACGCTTGATTTGAATCTAATGATCAGCCATCAGAGTGGGCATTGGTTTGGATGGCTCCCGCGCTGGGGATTGTTCATTCAACCGTTTGCGGCATTTCTATTTTTACCGGCGGCTATTGCGGAAAACAAGCGCATTCCGTTTGATCTGCCTGAAGCAGAATCGGAAATCGTCGGTTATTATACCGAATATTCAGGGCTTAAAGGCGGACTTTTTATGATGTCCGAGTTTGTCGAGATGATCGTAATTGCGGCGTTGTTTACGGTAATTTTTTTAGGCGGATATCATGTACCCTGGCTTGATTTCGAGGGATTTCATTTTCCCTGGGGAGGCGTCTGGTATTTAAATATATGGATTGTGAAACTGTTGCAATTCGGTTCGTTTTTCCTGAAAGCGGCAATAATGATCTATTTGCTGATTCTTGTCAGATGGACTTTCCCAAGATTCAGATATGATCAATTGGTGCGTTTGGGATGGAAATACTTAATGCCGCTGGCGTTGTTAAATTTGCTGGTTACAGGATTGGTTTTAATCATACTCAATTAGAGCGAACACTTTTGTTCGGTCAGATTTTGTGAACAGGAGCTTTCACGCTTTGTGAACAGGAGTGTTCACGCTACTGAAAACTTTGAAATAGAGTTAGATAGATGGAAAAAAAAGTAACGGAACTCGACGTTAAACTTGGTTTTCTCGAGAAAATTTACTGGGTGGAAGCCATAAAAGGCTTGTGGTTGACCAACAGGCATTTCATGGTCAATATGTGGCGTCATACTTTAAACTTATTCGGCATAAAAACCAAGGAACGTGGAGCGGAAACCTATCAATATCCCGAAGAAAAGAGGGATATTCATTATCGATGGCGTGGGCGGCACAGGCTGACAATCAAACAAAATGGCGCGATGCGGTGTACTGCCTGTATGATGTGCGAAACCGCCTGCCCTGACAATTGCATTCACATTACGCCGGGCGAATCGCCCGATCCAAGTGTTGAAAAATTCCCGGAAGAGTTTTATATCGACATTTTAAGATGCTGCTTCTGCGGCTTGTGCGCCGAGGCGTGCCCGGTGGACGCCATCAGAATGGACGTTCAGGATTTTGATTTGTGCGGTTATACGCGCGACATTATTTATTCGAAGGAATTCCTGATGGGAATCGATAAGAACCGCTACTGGGAAAACTGGGCGGTGGTTAAGGAAAACGAAACAGACGAAAATTAAGTGGCTTTACTCAAAATAACGCCTTATGGCGATTCGCTTCTGCGCAAACAATCCGAACCTGTGGATGAGATCGACGACGAAATCAGGCAATTTATTTCCGATATGTCTGAAACTATGGAAGCCGCTGAAGGCGTGGGGCTTGCATCGCCTCAAGCAGGCAAATCGAAAATGCTGTTTTTAATCGATTGGTCTAAATTAGAGGAAGATAAAAGCGGCTCGATAAAAGCATACGTAAATCCGGAAATAATTTCAAAAGAAGGTAAAATTGAGAAAGTTCAGGAAGGATGCTTAAGTCTTCCCGAAGTTTGGGCGGATGTGGACCGACCGGAAAAGGTAAAGGTAAAATATCAGGATATCGACGGCAATATGCACGAGGAAGAACTTACCGGTATGCCTGCGCGAGTGTTTCAGCATGAATTTGACCATCTTATCGGAATTCTATTCATCGATAGAATTTCAAAGAGCGAAAGAAAAAAAATCAAAGGAACTTTGCAAGCCATTATGGACGGCAGGATTAAGCCGTTTGACGGCTCGCAAAAGACGGATAGTTCCGAAAGTTAATTCGTTAAACCAGGAAAGAATCAGGAGTTTTAAATGAAAGATGTACAGCGTGATTCGATGGAAGTCGATGTACTGATAGTTGGAGGCGGACCTTCCGGTCTCGCAGCGGCTATTCATCTCACAAACCTGATCGAGGACGCCCGTGAGAAGGGCGCTTTAAAAGGCGCTGCTGCATCGGATGAATTTACGTTAATGGTTATTGAGAAAAGCGCTGAGATTGGCGAACACATGCTCTCCGGCGCTGTGTTGGATCCAAAAGGACTCGATGAATTAATGCCGGACTGGAAAGACAAAAATCCGCCGCTGGCTTCTAAGGTAACCGACGATGCGCTCTTTTACTTAACGCAATCCGGCAAATTTAAAGCTCCATTTGTTCCCAAGGCGATGGATAATCACGGTTTATGGATTGTTTCGCTGCAGCAGTTGACGAAATGGCTTGGCGAGACTGCAGAAGAAATGGGAGTTCAGGTGTTTGCCGGCATGGCGGGAGCAAATCCAATATTCGAAGATGGAAAAATCAAAGGCGTAACAACTGATGATAAAGGCTTAGACAAGGAAGGCGAGCCAAAAACCAATTTTGAGCCGGGAATCGAACTGCGCGCTAAGATAACTATTTTAGCCGAAGGACCGCGCGGCTCTTTAACTAAGCAGGTCGTTCCCAAGCTTGGACTCGATCGCGGTAAAAATCCACAGAATTATGTCACCGGCGTAAAAGAGCTATGGGACATACCGGCTGGCAGAATTAAAGCCGGTACAGTCTATCACACACTCGGCTATCCGCTCGATATGCAAACATTCGGCGGAGGCTTTATCTATGCTATGACAGATGAACAGGCGGCAATCGGATTGGTAACTACATTGAGCTATAAGGATCCGCGCACAGATCCGCACGCAAATTTTCAGGAATATAAGCAACATCCCTGGATCGCTGCTTTGCTGAAAGGCGGAAAAATGACTAAATACGGCGCTAAAACGATCAGTGAAGGCGGTTATTATGCTATGCCCCGTCTTTTTCACGAAGGCTTAATGCTGGTGGGCGAGTCGGGAGGCTTTCTTGACAGTATGCGACTAAAAGGCATTCATTTAGGATTCAAGTCCGGTATGATGGCGGCGCAGACGGCTTTCGACGCGTTGCTAAACGAAGATTATTCATTGGAATCACTTGCCGCCTATCAGGAGAGGTTCAATAAGAGTTGGGCGAAAAAAGAATTGCGGAAAGTGCGTAATTTCCATCAGGCTTATGATAATGGTTTATTTGCAGGTGGAATCAATACGGCGATTCAAATGATTACAGGCGGACGGGGTTTCTCGGAAAGGCTTTATTCCAAGCCTGATCATGAACACATGAAAAAACTTTCGGAGCTTCCCGGCGCCGAGAAGCCGATCCCGCGCAAGTTCGACGGCGAATTAACGTTCGATAAGTTAACGGACGTGTATGCATCAGGAACCATCCATGAAGAACATCAACCATGCCACTTAGTGGTAGCCGATACAACGATCTGTTCGGATCGCTGCACGAAAGAATATGGGAATCCATGTCAATATTTCTGTCCGGCGCAGGTTTACGAGATGGAGGACGGCGACGACGGCAAAAAACATCTGAAACTCAATCCCAGCAATTGCGTTCACTGCAAAACCTGCGATATCGCCGATCCGTATGGAATCATAACCTGGGTTCCGCCTGAAGGCGGCGGCGGACCGAAATATATCGGACTTTAGTCCGCGGAAAAATTGTATGTGTAGAAATTAAGGCGGGCTTTTGTCCGCCTTTGACGTTCATGCAACGATATATATCAATGGATCGAACGCTTTTATTCGACTTTTGCCTTAAGGCAGTCATTTCAGCGTAAGCTTGAATGACTGCGTACGGAACGTTATTTTCCCAGTAACTTCTCTGGTAGGGCAGGCGTCCCTGCCT
>CAZWOY010000123.1:1580-9995 GCA_964635255.1 uncultured bacterium | reverse complement strand
GCTTGCAACCAGTGAGCTTGCAGACAGTAAGCTTGCAGACGCCCCAGTGAGCTTGCAGACGCCCTCGTCTGCAAGCGCGCCCACTCTGTTTCGGTATAACTTTGCTGCTTAATGAGCGTCCAGCCAATTATCCCCATGATTAACTTCAACTTCGAGCGGAACCTTTAGCTCCATCGTAGATTCCATGACTTCCCTCAATTTGGCGCTGAAAGTCTCCAGTTCATCTTCCGGCGCTTCGAACAATAATTCGTCGTGCACCTGCAGCAGCATCCGAGCTTTGAATTTCTCAGCCTTCATCATGTTATGCACGTCGATCATCGCAAGTTTCATCAGATCTGCCGCCGAACCCTGAATGGGAGTGTTGGTTGCTATGCGCTCAGCGTTCTGCCGGGTTCGGAAAGATTTGGAATTTATATCCGGCAATGGACGCTTCCGCCCCATTATGGTCTCGACATAACCGGTCTCTTTCGCTTTGCTGATAATCTCATCGATGAACGCTTTAACTCGCGAAAAACGCTTAAAATATTGCTCTATAAATTCATCGGCGCGTTTGCGGTTTATTTTAAGCCTTTGTGAAAGCCCGAAGCCCCCCATGCCGTACAATACTCCGAAATTCACTTCCTTAGCCTGCCGCCTTATGTCCGGCGTTACCATTTCCTGCGGCATATCGTGCATCCACGCGGCCGTCGCCCGGTGAATGTCCATTCCTTCGCTGAATGCGCGAATCATATTTTCATCGCCGGAAAGATGCGCCATAATCCTAAGCTCGATTTGCGAATAGTCGGCTGATATTATCTTCCAACCCGGTTCTCCGGCGATAAAAGCTTTCCGGATCCTGCCGCCGTCTTCCGTGCGGATAGGGATGTTCTGGAGATTGGGATCGTTCGATGAAAGTCTGCCGGTGGCGGCGATGGTCTGGCTGAAGGTTGTGTGCACCCGGTTGGTTATCGGATGGATAAGTCTTGGCAGAGCGTCGATGTAGGTCGATTTCAGCTTGGTCAAATGCCGGTACCGGAGAAGTTTAGCCGGAAGAGGATGAACCTGAGCCAGCCGCTCCAACTCGGTAATGTCGGTTGAAAATCCAAACTTGGTCTTGCGCCCCGAAGGCAGTCCCAGACGATTGTACATAACGTCCGCCAATTGCTGAGTCGAGTTCAGGTTAAACTCGCCGCCGGCAAGTTCATAAACCTCTTGCTTGAGTCCCGCCGTCTCCTCAGCGAATTCCCGCGACATTTCGGCTAATAATCCCAAATCGAGCGCAACGCCGTTATGCTCCATTTCCAGTAAAACTTCCATTGCCGGCATTTCTTGTTCGTACATCAGCCGTTCAAAACCCTCGTCGCGAATGCGCGCCATCATCAGGTTTGACAAACGCAGCGCAATATCGGCGTCTTCGCAGGCGTAATTTGTGATTATATTCAGCGGCACGTCCCGCATCGAAATCTGTCTGGAACCTGAGCCGATAAGATCGCTGGTTGGAACCTTTCGATAGCCGAGATGTTTTTCTGCTAAAATATCGATATTATGCTGTCTCGCGGAGGAATCAAGTACGTGCGAAGCGATCATCGTATCGAATTTCACGCCATCGACCGGTATATCGTAACATTTCAGAACCTGTGCGTCATATTTCAGATTCTGCCCGGTTTTGTGAATAACCGGATCCTCGAAAAACGGTTTCAATCGATTGAGAATAAAAGCCGCTTCAGGCGTCATATTCGGGCGAAGCTTTGGTTTAAAGGGCGGTTCGTAGGTTTCCGGCATTTTCTCGAAATGGTTTACGGAAACGTACCAGGCTTCTTTTTCTTCAACCCCGAAAGACAGTCCGACTAATTCAGCCTGCATCGCATCGACGGCTGTGGTTTCCGTATCGAAAGAGACAAGTTCCGATTTCGATATTACGTCATAGAGTTCCTTTAGAGCTTCCCGATTTGAAACCTGATGATATTTTACTTCATCGATTTGTTTATTATCGCCCGAATCTTCATTGTCAGCGCTTTCGATTTCGTCAAGCTGCCGCAGAATAGAATTGAAATCCAGTTCGGCTAATCTCTGGCGAAGTTCCTTGTTATTCAGCGGTCCGTAAGTTAATTCTTCGGGCTTAATTTCGATGGGCGAGTCGGCGTCGATGACGACCAGTTCGCGTGATAATCTCGCCTGGTTTGCGAATTCGACGAGGTTGTCTCTGAGTTTGCTTTTTTTCATGTCTTTGGCGGATTCCAGGATGGAATCGAGTCCGCCGAATTCATCCAGAAGTTTCACCGCCGTTTTCTGACCAACTTTGGGAACGCCCGGAACGTTGTCGCTGGAATCGCCCATCAGGGCTAAGACGTCGATCACTTTTTCCGGCGGAACGCCGAACTTTTCCTTTACTTTTTCAGAGTCATAGACGACCGGATTGCGCTCCTTTTTCGTCGGCAGCGTATAGACTTTAACCTTATCATCGACCAACTGGTAGAAATCTTTATCGCCGGTAACGAGATAGGTTTCCAATCCTGACTCTTTGCCTCGTTTCGCCAGCGTTCCCATCAGGTCGTCCGCTTCCCAGCCGTCTTTGTACAAACGCGGTATGTTGAGCAGATCGACGATCTCATACAGCAAGGACAACTGTTCGCGAATGCCCTCGTCCAATGGCGGTCGATTCGCTTTGTATTCGGCGTATTTTTTGTGCCGGAACGTGGGAGCGCTCGTGTCGAAAGTTATGGCGAGCAAATCCGGTTTTTCCTTACGGATCACCATAAACAGCGAATTCAGGAAACCGTAAATCATACCCACGTCTAGACCGTGCGACGTAAGCTGCACGGGTCCGGCAAAAGCGTGAAAACTGCGATGCACCAGCGCAGTCCCGTCAAAAAGAAAAACTCGCTTCATATTTAATTCCTCTGGCATAAGCAATCAATATACTTGACATCTCTGCATTTTGCAAATAAGATAAAATAAGTCTTTTGCAAAAAGGAGATTGCTTTGTTCAGCGCGATAAAATTCTGTTCTACGAATATATATCTGATTGCCTGGGTTGTTTTTTCCATTTGGCTGTTTTATGAGACTCGAGGCAAGAAGAATTGGCGGATCAAGCGGATTGCGATAATCGTTTTTTTCTGGATAGTCTCCATCCGTCCGGTGGGAGAACTGCTGCTGTATCCTTTTGAACACGCTTACACGCAGTCGTCGATCGAAACGATTAAAGAGTCGGGCGTAAAAGACGTCGTCGTCCTCACCGGCGGACATTCGAAAAACAAAAACGGCGGTTTATTGACAGGCTATCTGGGTTTAGCGACGATGCGGCGGTTCGTTAGCGGCATGGAGTTATGCGCAAATATCGGAGACGACGCCAGGCTGATTATTACCGGCAGGGATCAGAAAATCGAGTCCGGACGACTGCCGATAAAAGAGTTAGCGAAAGAGTTCCTCCCGAACGTCGAAATCTATGCAGAAACCGAATCGAGAAACACCTCAGAGCATCCGGTTAAAATAAAACAATTTCTCGAAAGCGATTCCCTGATTATGGTAACGTCGGCTTCACACATCCCAAGGAGTATGCGCGCCTTCAAAAAACATGGACTTGAACCGATACCCTATCCGGTGGATTTTATGTACAACGAACCTTATGAATTTAAGGATTTTCTCCCGAACGCCGGCAATTTGACAAAAATCCAGCGCGCTGTTTATGAATATTGGGCGACGGCGCTGTACTGGTTCAAATGACGCAGCATTATTTATGAGCGCACTTCCGCCGCGCAAAAAAATCTTGGAATTATCCCATTGAGTGCGCGCTTCAGCGCGCATGAGGCGCTCGGTACGCGCTGAAGCGCGCACTCAATGGGAGAAAACCAGTTGTTTTCCCGATCTGTGGCGCAGTTGGCAGCTTTTTTGCGGTAAAATAGATTACAGAAAACCTTCAAACACCGGGAGCGATATGTCTCAAAATATAGATTTCGATTTCGACTGCGCGGATTGCGACAAGGATCATTACTGCTATCAGGGAATAGACTGCACAGGTATGGCGGAAGAGCTGAAAAAGCTTTACAACGATCCGGAAATTCAAAAAATACAGCGGGTTTCCACAGCGATAGAGGCTGAATTCTACAGCCGGATAAATCGCCTGATGGAGATCATCATTTTCTGCAAGCGGATGGGCTATCAAAAGATCGGCGTAGCATTCTGCATCGGACTGGCTGAGGAGGCGGAGATCTTATGCCGGCTGTTGGGAAAGCATTTCGAAGTCTGCTCGGTTATCTGCAAAGCCGGCGGATTAGACAAAGCCGATTTCAACCTCCCTCAAATCCACGACGACCGCTACGAAGCGATCTGCAATCCGGCGGGACAGGCTGAACTGCTAAATCGCGCAGAAACGGATCTGAACATCATCTGCGGCTTATGCGTCGGTCACGACATAATTTTTACCAAATTCTCAAAAGCGCCGGTGACGACGTTTATAGTAAAGGACAGAATGCTGGCGCATAATACGGTGGGGGCGTTGACTTGCAGGTATCAGCGTCGGCGGGTTGAGGAGATGGGGGAATTTTAGGACTCTGATTAATTTTCATTTTATACACAAATAAATTACTTTCATGCATTGTATATCCGATTTTTTGAACTTAAGTTTAAAAAATTGATTTGCGTATTTCCTAGATTAGGAATAAAAAATGGATCCACACAATTTTCAAGACAGAATACCGATAATTGGGTTTACTGGACCAATTGGCAGTGGATGTACATTTCATGCAAAATTGGTTTCAGAATTTAGAGGCTACAAATATTTTTCACTTTCTGCAATTCTTCACGACATTGCCACCGATCATAATTTATCGCAAAGTATCAAAAATTTACAAGATTTAGGAAATAACTTAAGGAGGCAATATGGAGAAGATGTATTGGTTATATCCTTATTTAAAAAAATCGATAAAGAATTTGACAAAAAAAATGAAATATCCGGTATTGTTATTGACAGTATTAAAAACACTAAAGAAATAGAATTCTTGAAGACTTTTAAAAGCTTTTTTCTTTTTTCTATCCAAGCCTCACTAGAATTAAGATTTGAAAGATTAGAATCAAGCGGTAGGATAGAGAATAAAACAGAATTCAAAGAAGCCGACAACAGAGATCAGGAAGAAAAGCTAAATTATGGTCAGCAGATGAAATTATGCTCTTATCTGTCAGACATTGTTATTAACAACAATACAGATATTTCTGTGAGTACAAACCGGAAAAAGAAAGAGTATTTTGACGATAAGATTTCTAAATTCATTGATTTGATTGAAAAAACGGTTTTTGAATATCCAAAACAAGAATACAATCCAAGTATTGCAGAAACTATGATGACGATCGCTTATGTAGAAAGTAAGAAGTCACAGTGTCTTAAGCGAAAGGTAGGCGCTGTAATTACCTCAAGTGATCATAGAATTATTTCAACAGGTTATAATGACGTCCCTGAGAAGAGCGATTCATGTCTAAAAGAGTACAAAAAATGCTACAGAGATTTTGTTATCGATCAATTTGCGCTTAAACTCAAATGTTGTCCAAATTGTGGAAAAGAAATTTCTTTCAAAACACCATGCAAAGAATGTGGAATCGAACTAAATCAATATACAACCGAATGCCCAAATTGTCATGAAAATCCACGTATAGACTATAACTGCGAACATTGTAATGAAAAAATATTTAACATCTTTTTACCCGGCAAAGGAACAGGTGGTAAACTTTTAGATTTATGCAGATCGCTGCATGCAGAAGAGAGGGCAATTTTAAATCTAACCCAAAATGGCGTTCTTGCACCGGAGGGATCGATTTTGTATTCGACTACATTTCCATGCAATTTATGTGCGAATAAGATTGCTTCTACTAATATTAAATGTGTAGTTTATAATGAGCCTTATCCGATGCGAGAAGCAATAGAAATCCTTGAGAAACACGATGTAAAAATGATTCCTTTCGAAGGCATTAAAAGTACTGCCTATTTTAAACTTTACTAAGAGGATACCGTCATGAAAAGAGAAGAACAAATATTGGTTTCGCAGACTACAAAGCCGAAACATCAAAAAATTATAACTAAAAACGGAAGCGATTATGTCGCCAGCGTAAAAAAGAAAATCGGCATAAGCTACGCTATCTGTACGCCCGAAAAATATAAGGAATTTGAAGAATTTTTAAACAACGGTAAAAAATAGTCTTTTTCCCGTCGATAACGACAACGTATTCACCCCGGGTGCTCAGATACGACGCGATTAAGAACGCCAATGCCGCTACAATCAAACACAAAGGCGAATATAACGTTAAAATTGTGTTTTAAACATATCATGCTCCCACAATTGAGTTCGAACTATTCCTTCTTCCGCAAAACCCTCCGCCCCACATCGCTCTCCCGAAACTGACGGATAACCTCCAGCGCTAGATCCGTCTTGCCGAACGGCGGCATTATGTAGGCTCCAGCCGCCACAGGCGCGGTTTTTATCAGCGCGTCCCGCGCTATCTCTACGCCGGTCTTTGCCGATTCTGCGCGATCTTCAATCGGTCTTAAACGATCTCTGATATAATCCGGCACTTCCATTCCGGGAACTTCGTTGTGGAAAAATTCGGCGTTGCGGAAGGAAACCAGCGGCAGTATGCCCACGATAATAGGCACTTCCGGGATGTTCGCCTTTTCGATAAACCTGAACAGCAAGTCCTCCTCAAATACGGGCTGCGTGAACACGTAACACGCGCCGTTCTCGATCTTGCGGAGCAGACGGTCGATTTCCAGATCCAGATCTATGGCTCCCGGATTGGCTCCGCAGCCGAGGTGCAGGGCTGTGGCGCGCGGGATCGGATTGCCGGCGAGGTCGAGTTTGTGGTTCAGATTATCCGCAATATGCAGCAATCCGATCGAATCGACGTCGAACACCGCCGTCGCCATCGGATAGTCGCCTAATTTGGGCGGATCTCCCGTTACGCAGAGGAGGTTGTTTATGCCCATGACCTCCGCGCCTAACAAATCCGATTGAATGCCTAAAATATTCCGGTCGCGGCAAGTGTAATGCGGAATGACGTCGATATCGACTTCGGAAAGAATCGCCTGAGCCAGAGCCATAGCGGACAGCCGCGCCGAAGCGCGCGGCCCGTCGGGGATGTTTATCAGGTTGACTCCGTCGTCTTTGAGGACTTTAACCTTTTCGATAACGTGCCTTACGGCGGGACTGCGCGGCGGATTGATTTCTACTGAGAAAATGAACCGATGATCGTCCAGAGCCGCCGCTAAGGGAGACATCTCCTCGTAAGGCTTGTAGAAGTCGGCTTTTTTTATTTCTATCGGCTTGGGTTTGACGGCGGGGATTTCAACCTTGGATAGTTCCGGCGTAATCGCGCGGATAGCCGACTCCATCGCTTTTATATGCGCGGGTTTGCTGCCGCAGCAACCGCCGATGATTTTAACGCCGTTTTGAACCAGCCGTTTCGCGTATTCGGCGAAGTATTCCGGCGTCGCCCGGCTGATCAGCCGCCCTTCGATCCACTCGAGCTCGCCGGCGTTAGGTTGAATGCTGAGCGGCAGTTCCGTCTGTTCGCGCAGAACTTTAGCCGCTTCTAACATCTTATTCGGACCCAGCGAACAGTTGAGGCCGATCGCGTCCAACTCCAGTCCATGAAGCCGCGCCGCAAACAGAGGCAAGGTCGTTCCATAAGCCGATTCGTTCCAGTCGGTGAGTGTGAATTGCGCGATGAGAGGAATATCGGACAGTTCTCGGATGGCATTCACGGCTTGAATCAGTTCGACCGACATCACCATCGTCTCGATTACAATCAAATCGACTCCCCCGTCGATCAAGCCTTCTGCTTGTTCAGCGAACGCTTCCCGCGCTTCCTCGGGCTTAACTTTTCCGAGCGGCGCCAGCCGTCTGCCGATAGGTCCAATCGACCCGGCTACAAAAGCCTCCCTGCCGGATTTCTCGATAGCGGCGCGGGCGATTTTTACGCCTTCCCGATTAATTTCGACTGCTTTTTCACTCAAGCCATGCGATGAAAGCTTAAACCGGTTGGCGCCGTAAGTGTTGGTTTCGATAACCTCCGCGCCGGCTTTCAGTTAATCGACATGCACCGCCGCAACGAGATCTGGTCGAGTGAAATTAAGCTCGTCGAAACACTGATTCGTGTAGATCCCTCGAGCGTAAAGCTCAGTGCCCATCCCGCCGTCAAATAGAACAGGCGCGCCTTTAAGGCGTTTTCTAAAGTCTTTTTTCTGCATCAAATCAATTAAGTTTGTAATCCTATAAAAGTAGGTCGAACACTCTTGTTCGACATATCCAAACAGAGCTTGCAGACGCCCCCGTCTGCAAGCTTTGCTTCGAACAGATAATCGTCTTTGCAGACGAGGGCGTCTGCAAACTCTCCCAAAAAGTAGGTCGAACACTCTTGTTCGACATATCCAAACAGAGCTTGCAGACGCCC
>CAZWOY010000123.1:0-1480 GCA_964635255.1 uncultured bacterium | reverse complement strand
AGACGAGGGCGTCTGCAAACTCTCCCAAAAAGTAGGTCGAACACTCTTGTTCGACCCGGATTCGCGGAATCCGGGCTATATCTTTAGCTTATCCAGCGAATCTCCCAGTTCCCATAATACTTCACTGCGCTCCAATGCCATTTTTTGGTCGATGGTCTTATCTTCCGGTCGTTTCAAGACCACTCCCTGCGCTTCGATCACGCCGCCGGGACCTGTATAGACTCCCGGCATAATCCTCAATTCGGTCGAATCGATTTCCGAATCCGCCGGCGAACTTAATACCATCGCATAACCGAATCCTTTGCGCCAAAAATGCCTGGAATCGCCCTCTTCATGGCAGCGGCGGTGGATGGGTCCGTAGAGCGATTCAATAGGGCTTAACGAAATTTTAAGTTCCTCTAAAGCCCCTACTATATATTCGATATCCCTGATTGTTGGCTTGACGCGAAGCTGGTTCAGGTATTTCCGGTCCAATTTTCCATTTTCTGTTAGCCGTAAAATTTCATCGATTTCCTCGCAGTCCAGTTCCGTAAAACATTCGGTTAAATCGACGAACAAGCTGTTTAAAACGTTGGCAATCGGTTTCAAAACCGTTGAAAAGAAAGACGTTTCACTTAATAAATCCACCAAGTTCCGATTCAGTGAAATAAAAACGCCGCGCGTATCGCACATCATATCTTCAACGCTAATAATCTCTTTAAAATCGGCGTTTTTGATATTCCTCAAACTATCGTAAATTTCAAATCCAATCTCATCCGCATAGCTGTTGACGCCAAATAGTCTTTTTTGATCGTGGGGCAATGTTTGACTGCTGATCCATTTCATGCCATGGTTTGAGGCGTTTGGATCCGTAAACGATTGCCAGCCCCATAGCTGAGGATGCCATTTGGTCGGGACGCTCTGGAAACCGGTTTGCTCCTCATACTTTCCCCAAGATCTCGGCGACCAGTTATAGCCTGCGTGGATCGTTTCAATGCCGTCTCGCTCAGCGGTAAACTTAAGGATTTCTTTCCAGGCTTCCATCAGCGCGTCGCCTTCATCGTCCGGGACATTTTCCGGAGCGGGAAGATAGCGGCGACTGTCCATTTCAACCAGCATTACGTGAACGTCGCTGCTGTAAGGACTATAGACTGATACGACCGACCAGGGCTTGCCTGCAATATTTAACGAGGCAACCTCGCTGTCGCGCAGGGTATCGACTAAATATTTAAGATCGAGGGAATTAATTGGACGCAATCGCCTCGATTCAAGCGATTTTTTCTGACCGCGCTTAATGAATGGCGACAACGGAACGGTTAACTGCCGGTACTGATCTTGAAGCATTACGATTCCTTTTCTTTTTTTTGAACTAACCGCAAATCGGGCTTTTTCACACTCGTGAAAAGAGTTGTTACAATGTGCAATAAATAGTGTACATATTACCGGCTCGTTCCCACGCTCCAGCGTGGGAATGCATACTTAACTATATAAGGTCGATATG
>CAZWOY010000122.1:0-10012 GCA_964635255.1 uncultured bacterium | reverse complement strand
TGAGGCGCCCAGTACGCGCTGAAGCGCGCACTCAATGTGATAATTCCAAGATTCTATTTCCCCAGCAACTGCTCATGAAGCGAGCTTCGCCGCGGAACATGTAAAAAGTAGGTCGAACACTCTTGTTCGACATTAACCAGCAGCGTGAACACTCTTGTTCACCATTCCACCCAACGCCAGTCATTCCAGTCAGCGCTTTCCGGCGTTCGCCGGATCAACTCGATTGCGGTTTCTTTAACGAAAGGCATCGAATCAGCCATAAACCAAAACTCCGCTGCGCTCAACTTCATTCGCCAGAGTATTAACAACATGCCTATACCGCTCAAGTTCATCGCTGGTCAATACAAACAGATCGAGCGCAAATCCCTTGTGAGGAAGTCTTTCGCGGATTCCGACCTTAACGTCGCGTTTAGACAGCGGACCGTCATAGACAACCAGAATATCATAATCGCTGGTCGAACAAGAAGTTCCTTCCGCACGCGAACCAAAGAGGTAAATCTTGGTCGGATTCAGGAAATCTGTAGTTTTGGCGACGAATTTTTGAATATTTGAATCCATAATCTTAAAATAAGGTATTATGACGGTATTTTCAAGTTATTTACAAAAACCAGATTCGAAAACCAGTATTGGAAATAATATACATCACTATGACTCTGTTTTCTTAATTTTAATTATTAGAAGATTAGCCTTTGTTTTTATGCACAAACTCAAGTTCAATCTCTTAAATAAGATCGTAAATGTAAACGTGTTTAAATGTGCTTCTGTTAATCAATTCAAAACTTGCTTATATTACTAAATATCACATTTTCATAGCAATTTTTCTTCATTCCATGCAGCGTTTTACCTGATAATGGATATTGAGCAAATCTATTGATACGAGAAAAAATCTGATCCGGCACTTTCCAATTGGTGACAAAATTAAGGTTCTTATCAGCGCGATCAGTCAGTTTAATACGATATTTCAAACCTTTGCTTTCATCCGCTTCTTCACATCCTCAAATTCATTCAACCTCCCCGCTTCCCAGTCCCTGGCGCCAGCTTGAAAATGCGCCAAAGCCCCCGGATCGCTGAGAATTTTGAGTGTTTCCATTAAGTTTCCCAAGACATAATCGCCGCTGCGGGTTTGTTGCGCCGCGTTATCTTATCCGCCGCCTACCGCTAATCAGTTTCTGATCAACCGATGGATCCGCCTCATTCTGTATAAATTTAAACGCCTCTTCCATCGCAATATCCTTTTCGTCTTTCCGTTCCAATCCCAACGCAAGGTCGCGCAAATCTTCCAGCAATTTCTCATAATCCTTGAGCGGTAATACGGCGTGAGTTTTTCGACCTCGTTTGTCTATGCAAAATTTCACGTTTTGCGTTTGTTCTTCGATTGTCATTTGGCTCTCCCTGAATTATGCTGCCTTTGAAAATGTATTATACTTATTGACAAAATGCAAGAATTTTGTTCATAACATTACATTATAAAATGGAGACCACTTTTGCCTATTTTACTGCAAACACTTTCTATAAATCTACCCAACAACTTCTTCCATTTCCATAACCTCAACAATCCGTTTCTTTTGCCGAGCTTCCTCGACGATGGTTTCGAGCCTTTTAGCGGTCTCAGCGTCAACCGCCGCTTCGCCGCACTGCCTGCACACCGACGCCGGAACTTTGCGTACAACAACCACAACAATCTCGGCATGTCGGCGTACATTCCGCAGATGGATACAACCATAGCGACGCCGGTTGAAAACGAGGGCAATTGGTTGAATTTCCCGCTTAATTACGGCGATGAGTGGGACCTGGTTTCGACGTTCGTCCACGGCGGAGAGCGCACCATCGACTCGATTCACTACGTCGTCGATGGCTGGGGAGCTTTGATCGACGTATCCGGCGAGTATGAATGCTTGAGAATGCGAAAATACCAGCATTCGACAAAGCATGACGGCGAGATCGAAATCAAATGGGATTATTCCTGGATAACGCCGAATTATGGAACTATGATGTATGCGAGTTCGGAAGACAACGAGCAGAATCCGGATTTTACATTTGGAAATCTTATTCGAACTCTCAGTACCGATCCCGCAGGCGTCGGGCAGGACTTTAGATCGAATATTCCCGCAATCGCGAAGCTCAAGGCGTCTTATCCGAATCCGTTTAACCTTCAAACCAACATCGGATTCAGCGTTGCTAATTCCGGAAATGTTGAATTGTCATTGTTTGATGCAAGCGGAAGACTTATAGCCGAGCTTATCGATGGATCATTTACCGCCGGAAATTACAACATTTCATTCAGCGCGGATGGTCTAAACCAAAGTGTATATTTCGTGAAATTGACCGCCGGTTAGACAAGTCAAACTCAAAAGATAGTTTATTTGAAATAAGATATACTGGGAGAAGAGAATCTTGGCATTATCACATTGAGTGCGCGCTTCATGAGCAATTACTGTGTAATAAGAAAGCAGTTTTGACGTCGCGTTTCGGAATCCTGACCAGTTTCGCAGGATTTTTCGGAGCGGCAATCGAAGCTGCTTTTCATTTTATAACTAAATCCACCGGCGCCGAAGGCGGAACTGTCAAATTGTCATAAGTATCGATTAGCCTGTCTTGATCCCTTAATTTTAGCGTGTAAACGCCCTTTTCCAGGTTTCTGAAATCGTACCATCCATTTTCGATAAATTTCCGATCGATCAGCCGGTTTGATTTCCATAATTCGACCATAAACTCCGCAGTTCTGAATCTTGTTTTTACTTCCTTGCCGATCAGCATAATCCTGCCGTTTATCGATGGATAATCTATGGCTGCGGCTGCGTTTACGATTCCGTAGCCGTAGGCGTTATCGGGACGCATTGCCCTGCCGGCGGTTTCTGTCATAGCTTCGACAACCTGCCGGGAAGACCATTCGGGGTGGGCTTCGATCACCAGCGCTGCGACTCCGGCGACAATCGGACAGGCTAATGAAGTGCCGTTCCACCGGCTGTACTCGTCCCAGGTTAAGGGACTGATGCATCGGACGCCGCGACCCATAGCGGCTATGTCCGGCTTAATTCTGCCGTCCGACGAAGGTCCTCGCGATGAGAAACCGGTAATTATGCCGGTGTTTTCGACGGCGGCTACCGCTAAGACTCCGGGGGCGTCCGACGGAGCTCCGATGGTTACTTTTTGGGGACCGGCATTGCCGGCTGAATTGCAGATGACCATCCCCAGCTCGAACGCCCGCTGCGCGGCGCGCGTTATCAGCGGAGTTACGCCGTTGTAGTCCTCGATCGAATACCACTTGCGGTAGGAAAGCGAGCTGGATACGACGTCCACGCCGAGCCATTCGAACCATTCAAGACCGGCGATCCAGAAGTCCTCTTCGGCGCGGATTTCATCGCCGGTTAATTCGGTTTTGCCCAGCACAACCGAAACGCCGGGGGCTATGCCGATCAACACTCCCGGTTCGTAACCGGCAATGACGGACAAACACGCGCTGCCATGATGCGCCTGCCCCCGCCGGTCGGTAACCGGATCATAAGAGGGGTCGGGATCGTTGAAGATAAAATCGTATTGGGCGACCACCTTAAGCCCGGCAAAAGCGCGATGATCCAACTGGAATCCGGTGTCTAACATTCCCAACAAGACGCCGTCGCCCGAATATCCGCGTTTATGCGCTTCGATGACGTTCGCCTGATAAGCCTGTGTGAAAGACTCGCCATAAGCGCTGAGCGGAACGGCGAGGTCGGAATCATCCAAATCCTGTTCAAGGTCGATCATATCGGGAGCGTTTCGCTCGCACACAGCCACCGGCTGCACGGCTTTGACAAAGGGCAGCGATCTAATCCGATTCAATTCTTCCGAAGATGCATTAACGCTGACTGCATTAAACCAGCGGGACGTTATGACAACTTCGACTCCGGCGGCGCCGATCTGTTCAACATATTCTTCGCAAACGTCAAAGTCTTCTTCAGTAACCCTCGCGCCGGATTTCAACCTTCGTTCCAGGCAGCGTTCAGGCAGCTGTGCCCTTAATGTTTCGATAGCTTTGCCATCCTTGCCTTTGTCTTTGAGGAATATCCAGAATTTGGATTGGGCGTTTGCTTCGCGTGAAAAGAGGAGAAGGATAAATGAAAGCAGTAATATGTAGATTGTATTTGTCATTTTAAAGGATTTTCGGTGAAAGCGAATTGAGTTTATTTACTGCCCATAGATAACGATTCCATTTTCGGTAATTTCGCGTTGGAGTGTATGGACGATCTGTAATACCGGCGTAGTTCATCAGAGGTCAAAACCGGAATATCCATTGAAGCGTCGATGCAGCGACAGCTCCGCCTCGCTTCGATCTTAACGTCCCGCTTGAATTTCTCCCCATCGTAAATCAGCGTGAAATCATAATCGCTTTCCGGATGATGATCGCCGCGCGCTCTTGAACCGAACAGACAAATCTTCGTCGGATTAACTTTTTGGGAAATCCTATCGACTATTTCGGCTAAGGTCTTGTCCTGTGAAAAATCCATGAACCTAAGTTAAATTAAAACTGCAGCGGCTAACAAGCTATAAAATCTTAGAAAGGTCAATTTCCATGCAAAAAAAGCAGTTGCCCCGATTTAAAAGGAACAACTGCGTCGTATAGAAGAATAAATTTCTTATGGAACTAAACGTCCAAATTAGCCGGTTCGTAGTATTCTATCGGATGCTGGCAGCATGGACATTTTTGCGGCGGCTCGGTTCCTTCGTGGATGTAGCCGCAGACGCTGCATTTCCATTTAATCGGCTTGTCGCGCTTGTAAACGGTTCCGTTTTCGACCATTTCCAGCAGTTTCTTATAACGATCCCTATGGTGCGCTTCGACTTTGCCGATCTGTTCGAACAGAATTGCCGCTTCTTTATCGCCTTCTTCAAGGGCGTCTTTGACGAACTGCGGGTACATTTCCGTCGTCTCATAGTGTTCGCCGTCGATGGCTTCTTTCAGGTTGGCGACCGTATCGCCCAATCCGCCCATGCGCACAAACTGATCTTTAGCGTGGCGTTTTTCATTTTCAGCCGTTTCTTCGAAAATTTTGGCAATATAATGATAGCCTTCCTTGCGCGCGACTTGCGCAAAGTAGGTGTACTTATTCCGCGCCTGCGACTCGCCGGCAAATCCCGCGGCGAGATTTTCTTTGGTTTTACTCATTAGAATTCCTCTCTTAGGTTGTTGAAAAGCTTTTATAAAATTTTAAAAGAAATAGTCTCGATTGTCAATAGATTGTTACAGGTTTAGTCAAAGGCTCGTCAAGTAGCCCAGGTTCTTCCTAATTTTTTTGCTCTCTAAATCTGTCGTTAAACAGTCATTCCAGAGAAAGCTGCTGTCAACTGTAAACTTGCGGAATCTAAAATTATTCCGCATATTACAAAACAACGGAGTTAGACTAAAGGAATCTAAAGTGAACGACCGCGACCGGAAAATTTTAGACCAATTCAGCGCCGCAGTGCGCGAGCATTTTCCCGAAGCCAGGATCTGGGCGTTCGGTTCGCGCGCAAGAGGCGACGCGGATAGGGAGTTCCACTTGAATAATAGTCAAGTAAATCGAGAGCGAATGAAACGCAACGTTGGAGTACACGCTTTAGCGTGCGCACGCTGAAGCGTGTACTCCAACGATTGTGATTAAGTGTAAAATCAATCTTTGATTGAATCATTTTATTTTGACTTGATTTTTATGATCGAGTTGTTTACATTCTCTAAAAGTAGATATAGAGAATCTTTTAATATTTTTAAGTTAAAGTACTATGAATTTAACTGTCTTTACAGTAAGGCTGATGATTCTTGGTTTGCCCGGCATTATCTGCTATTTCTTAACTCAGAAGCTAATCGGGAAAACCAAAAGAACTAACGTCGAGATTGTGCTTTTAGTTTTTGTCTATTCAACGATCTCTTATGTAATGGTCTATATTATTGGATATTCTATTAACTCGTTTCTTAATAAGAAGGTAAACTTAGATGTTCTTACCATCTTATTAAAAGAGGAACAGCAGGTAGAACTAAGTGTATTGGTTCTTTCGATTTTTTGCGGTATAATTTTTGCTTATATTCTTTCTTCTTTGGTTCGATATAATGTCTTGAATCGTGTTGGACATAAAATAAAATCTACATCAAGATTTGGCGATGAAGACGTTTGGGATTATTTTCACAATTTACCCGACAGGGATAGAAATGGAGGATGGGTAATTGTAAGAGACTATAAGTATGATATGTCCTATCTGGGTTATATTGATTCATGGTCGGATTTTGGATCGGAAAGAGAATTGATTATTATAAATGCTGAAGTTTATCGGAATGAAACCAGCCAGTTTCTTTACGATTCTAAACTTGTTTATTTATGCCGTAAACCAGAGGATATCTCAATAGAGATACCGCCTGAAAATGCTGCAAAACTTACGGAATTTGAACAACTTACATAATGGAGTGGTAATGAGTGAAAACAAAAGTGTTAAATACCTAACCGAAGGACACGTAAAGAAAGGCGGAAAAAATCCACCGCCGAGAACTCCGCGACCTGAAATTAAACCGCCACCGGTAAAGCCAAGAAGTAAAGATTGTTAATTGTTGGGAGATTTCATTATTCCTTAACCATCAACCCCCAAGTCTCCCAAACCAAAAGCGCGCACTTAATCCGGACCGGCAGTTTCGACACGCCCTGCAGCGCGTAGATATCCTTCAGGGCTCTGCGGTCCTCTTTGGGTAGGTCTTTGCCTTGCAGCATGTCGTTTACGCGGCGTTTTTGCACTTGCAGCTCTTCCAAGGCGCTGCCGGGAGCCTGCTCGCAGAACATCGACGTCGAAGCAGTGCAGATGGCGCAGGCTTTGCCGGTGAAGGCGGCTTGTTCGACCTTGCCGTCTTTTATCTTCGCCTGCAGGTGGATTTCGTCGCCGCACAGCGGATTGGCGCCGTCCATTTCAAGGTCGGGATCGTCGATCGTTCCGTAATGCCGCGGGTGGCGGTAGTGGTCTAATAGAACGTCGCTGAAAATGCTGTCCATCATGATGTTATACCTTCATTATGTCTTTTGCTTTTTCAATTCCGGCGACCAGCGCTTCGATTTCGCCGGGAGTGTTGTACGCGTAGAAACTCGCCCGGCACGTCGCCGGCGTCTGCAGCCAGTCCATCAGCGGCTCGGCGCAGTGATGCCCCGCGCGCACCGCTATGCCGTCGGAGTCCAAGATAGTCGCTAAATCGTGCGGGTGGACGCCGTCCAGTGTGAACGACAGTGCTCCGGTTCGGGCATTGCGGGGACCAAAAATCTTTAATCCCTCGATTCCGGCTAAGGCGTCGTAAGCCTTTGCGGTTAACTCCTGAACATATTCATGAATATTGTCCATGCCGATAGATTCCAGGTAGTCGATAGCCACGCCCAGACCAACGGCTCCGGCGATGTTCGGAGTTCCGGCTTCGAATTTATACGGCAGGTCGTTCCAGGTTGTCTCAGTTAGAGTTACTTTCCGGATCATTTCCCCGCCGGTTTTTACGATTCTTCCTTTATGAAGAATATGCACTTTATCGGGAATCAGATAATTCAATATTCTCTGGTAGTGTGTGATTACCAGTGCGCTGAAATCCTCTCTGCGCAGCGAATTCACTACTTCGGCGACAATTTTCAGCGCGTCCACGTCCAACCCGGAATCGGTTTCGTCGAGAATCGCCAACGTCGGATCCAATATGATCATTTGCAGAATCTCGGCGCGTTTTTTCTCACCGCCCGAAAAGCCTTCATTCAGCGATCGGGTCAGGTAACTCCTATCCATTTTAAGCAATTCGAGCGTATCGTCCAGCAAGTCGGCAAAATCCGCCAGTGACGTTCTATCGGGATGAACGGCTAACATGGAAGTTCTAAGAAAATCCTGCACCCTGACGCCTGGAATTTCATAAGGATATTGAAAGGCGAGAAACACGCCCTGCCGGGCGCGTTCGTCGGGATCCAATTCCAGCAGATTATCCTCGCCATAATAAACTTCGCCTTTCGTAACCGTATAATCCGGACGTCCCATTAATACATTCGCCAGCGTCGATTTGCCCGACCCGTTAGGACCCATAATTGCGTGAACTTCACCTGCAGGCAGCGCTAAATCGATTCCGTTCAGTATTTTCACCTCACCGATCGAAGCATGTAAATCTTTTATTTGCAATGTTTTCGTCATGAAAACTAAATCCTCTTTAAAGGTCTAAATTTTACAGATAACATATAATGCTTTCAGCAGCATAAAATTTTAACTGTTCCAAAACTTTATACGAAAAAAGCTATGAAATGATAGATTTGCGGCAGTTGTACTTTCAGCCTGCGATGAATTGAAATTTTGCGTAGAGTTGTGTAAATAGTATATAGAGTATTTCGTACTGTTTGACGGATACTAAACAATCGGAAAATTTGAAGGTTTTCGTAATTCAAAAAAGGGGAGCTAAATGCATTCAGATCCGGATCACCAGCTTTTCTTAGATTCATCGCTCCGAAAAGTGCATTTTGTCGGTATTTGCGGCGTGGCTATGGCTTCGGTGGCGGCGGAATTAAAACGCGCCGGTTTTCAGGTTACCGGTTCGGATAAGGGAAGATATCCGCCGATGAGCGATTTTCTTGAACGAGCGGGGATAGAAATTTTGGACGGCTATCATGCAGATCATTTGCCGGAAAAGAGCCTGATAGTAATCGGGAACGCCGTATCGAGAGGCAATCCTGAACTCGAAACGGCGCTGGATTATCGTTTGCCGGTAATATCGCTTCCCGAATTAGTCTCTCGGCGCTATTTATTGAATCGAAGGAATTTCGTTGTTGCCGGAACGCATGGCAAATCCACAATTACAGCTATGATTGCGCACATTCTCAAATATGCGGGCCGGAAGCCGGGATGGCTGGTCGGAGGAGTTTCCAAAGACCTGCCTTATCCGTGTGAAAATGGCGGAGGCGAAGAGTTTGTAATCGAAGGCGATGAATACGATTCGGTTTTTTACGATAAGCGTCCAAAATTCATGCATTACCGTCCCTATTTTGCTGTGCTTAACTCTGTTGAGTTCGATCATTCCGACATTTATGAAAATACGGACGCGATCGAAAATGCGTTTCGGAAATTCATGAGACTATTGCCTAAAAACGGCGGTTTAATTGTCAACGGCGACGATGCATTAGCTTTATCTATAGGGAATTCAGCTCCCTGCCGCAAAATTTCGTTTGGCGCAAATCCGACATGCGACTGGCAGCTGACGGAATTTAACCGATCGGGTCTCGAAGCCTACAAAAGTATAATTCTATCGCCAGGAAAAGTCGAGGTCGAATTAGACTTAAGCGTCTTTGGCTTGCATAACCATTTGAACGCATTAGCGGCGGTTGCCGCTGCGTGGGAAGCCGGAGTGGATTTGCATGTTGCCGTTAATGCGATTAATGATTTCAAAGGTATGAGACGCCGGCTGGAACTGGTTGAAGTGTCTGATGATTTCACACTGTATGATGATTTCGCCCACCATCCGACCGCAATTAGAGCCACGATCGAAGCGGTCAGGAAACGGCATCCGTTCAAGCGCATCTGGGCGATAGTCGAACCTCGATCGAACACGATGGTTAAGAACTTTTTTACTGAAGATCTTACCGATTCTTTGGAAGACGCCGATATATCCATTATCGGATATTTGCATCGTGCAGAGAGAGCGCCTGCCGAATCGAGACTTGATAGGAAGTTTATCGTCGATCAACTTGAAAAGAGAGGTAAAATCGCCTTTGCGCCTCGCACCAATGATGAAATTCTCAGTTCGATGAAAGACTATGTTAAATCGGGCGACGTCTTTGTCATTATGACCAATGGAAATTTCAACGGCTTAAAGGACAGGATTGTCGATATCTTTTTTACAGAAACTAAGATAACCTGAAATTGTTTTGAAAAGTATGCGGCGGTTTGGTAGAAATGGCTGAGAATTGATTTTGCGATTATTACTACGCGCAGAAAAAAGTGTCATTGCGAGTCTGCCTTCAGCAGACTAAGCAATCTGCTAACATCTTGACAATGCCGGTATTGCGCTAATGTT
>CAZWOY010000121.1:0-10018 GCA_964635255.1 uncultured bacterium | reverse complement strand
ACGTTACGGACAGCTTCCTATTGGTGATTACGCCGGTGAACGATCCGCCGGTGGTGGTCGCTCCGATCGACGACGTCACAGTCGAAGAGGAATCCGGCAGAACGGATATAGCCGATCTCGATGATGTTTTCGACGACGTCGATTTATACGACGTCAATCCGGACGAACTGACGTTCAGCATCACCGGAGACGAAGCCGGCATGGGACTCCAGATCGATGAGAACAACATGCTGTACACCGATCCCGAGCATGATTACTACAATATCGACGGTCTCGATATTACGGTAATTGCCGCGGACAGTGAAAACGCAACCGCGCAAGACGTCTTCCACTTGATCGTGCAGCCTTCCCCGCCCGAGATCGAAGTTACGGACGTCGCTTTAGACGCCGATAACGAATTTGGTTCGGTCGAGGTGGAAAGCAGCGAGGATTGGGTATTCCAGATTGAAAACCTCGGTTCGCAGGCGCTTGAGATCGAGGATCTTAGCATTGTTGGGGAATACTATTCTATCGCTTATGAAGGCAGCCGGCTGGAACGCTATGGGACGTTAGACGTCACAGTAACATTTGCGCCTGAAGAGATGGGAGACTTCGCTGGACAGGCGACAATTGCAAGCAATGATCCTGACAATGGCGAGGTTTTAATAGACTTCACCGGTCGCGGAGTTATGGCGGTTATCTCAGTCGATCCCGAAAGCGTCGATTTCGGCGGCGTACCGCAGAATGCGACGCGCGAACGGGAATTGACCGTGTTGAACGAAGGAAATATCGATCTGGATATCAGCGATATCGTTTCGAGCAACGGTGAAGTTTTCTGGTACGAAGCAGCCGGTGGAGACGTCGAAGAATTCAACTGGGAATTCGTCCAAACGGATAACAACATGTCGGTTCTGGCTTTGAGCGTCGAGCTGGATGATTCGCCTCTGCCGGAAGAAGACGTCGTAGGCGTGTTTACGCCTGCCGGCGTATGCGCGGGATATACATGCTGTGATCGTCTCCAGGACGGCGGTTTGGGAATTACCGCCTGGGGAGACGAAGCCGGAGGCGCAGTCGATGGATTCAGACCTAATGAAGCGATCGAATTCCGTTTCTGGGACCGGAGCGCAGGCAGAGAGTATATAGCTGAACCGGAAATTGTCAACGGACATCCCGGAGTTTATACACCAAATACTTTGTTAGTAGCCAATCTAAGCGCTTATAGTAACTTTGAGCCGGTGGAACTCGATCCGCACGTGATCGTACAGCCGGGCGGCGAAGCGGTTATTGCCGTTTATTTCCGCCCCAATGATCAGGTTGTTTACGACGAAAGCCTGACTATCGTTTCCAATGCGGTTTACGATCCTGAACTAATTGTTCCGCTGGCTGGCGAAGGCTTGAACCTGCCGCCCGAAGTGGCTCAAGTGATCGCTGCAAGGCAAGTCGATGAGGATCCCGGATTAGTTGAGGTGGCAGATCTTGACGAAATCTTTAACGATCCCGATAATGATGAACTGGTATTCAGTTTATCTGATACTCCTCAGGAACTGAACCTGGATATTCGCGCAGAAGATAATGTACTCTATTTTGAACCTGATGAAAACTACAATTTACCGGATGGCGTAGGAGTGACCATTACCGCCGATGATCAGGAAGGCGGAACTGCGGAAACAGTCTTCAACCTGATCATTAATCCTGTAAACGATGCGCCATTTGTCGTTGCGCAGATCGACAACATAACGGTCGATGAGGATCCCGGACAGGTCGTAGTCGTCGATCTGGATGAAGTCTTTTCCGACTACGATTTCGGCAATGGCGATGAATTGGCCTTCAGCCACAGTCAAGTCCCTGAAGAAATTCAGATGACCATCGACGGCGAGAACGTTCTTTCCTTCCATCCGGAAGATGAATACAACCTGCCTGATGGGATCGAGATTACGATTACCGCCGAAGACGCCGAAGGCGAAACAGCCGCGGAAGCGTTCACATTGGTTATTACGCCGGTGAACGACGCGCCGGTGGTTGCAGCTCCGCTCGAAGACGTTGCGGTCGATGAAGATCCCGGTCGTGTGGATGTAGCCAACCTCGACGATGTATTCACCGACTATGACTTTGCCAATGGCGATGCGCTAACGTTCGATTTCAGCGATGTCCCTGAAGAGCTTGGGATGGAAATCGATCAGGAAAATATCCTCTTCTTCACGCCGGAAGACGACTACAATCTGCCGAACGGCGTCGATATTACGGTTACTGCCGCCGATAATGAACAGCAAACAGCGGAAGACGTCTTTAACCTTGTAGTAAATAAGGTCAATGATGAGCCGTTTGTCATTCAAGGACAAGAGATAGGCGATATAACTGTCGATGAAGAATCCGGCAGAACGGATATTGCCGATCTGGATGAAGTGTTCGATGATATTGATCTTTACGACGCGGTGGATCCGGATGAACTGACGTTCTCCTTCGGTGGAGCTGAAGCGGGAATGGGCATGAATATCGATGAGGAAAACGTCCTGTATATCGATCCCGTAGATGATTACTACAACATCGATGGATTAGACGTCAGAGTAACCGCAGAAGACGTCGACGGCGCCACGGCCCGCGACGCATTTCATGTAGTTGTGCTGCCCTCGCCTCCGGAAATCGATATCGCCGGAGTCGATCTGCCGGATGAGATAAACGATTTCGGTGATGTAGAAGTGGAAAGCAGCGAAGATTGGGTCTTCCAGATTGAAAACACAGGCTCTGAAGTTTTAGTGATTGAAGACATATCGATCGACGGCGAATACTATTCTGTAGATTATCCCGCAGGCGCTGAACTGGAACGCTATGAAAGCGTCGATGTTACGGTAACGTTCGCGCCTGAAGCAATGGGAGACTTCGCCGGTCAATTGACAATTCAATCCAATGATCCTGAAAACGGCGAAGTTGTTGTTGACTTCGACGGTCGCGGAATCATGGCTGTAATCGCGGTCGATCCCGAGAGTATCGACTTCGGCGGAGTCCCGCAGCGGATAACGCGTGAAAGAGAATTGACCATCGTAAACGAAGGCAATATCGATCTCGATATCAGCGATATCGTTTCCAGCAACGGAGACGTTTTCTGGTATGATATCGAAATCGAACAGCGGGAATTCGACTGGGAATTCACGCAATCGGATAATAATATGTCGGTTCTCGCTTTAACTACTGAATTGGATAACGAAGCCTTAGCAGACGATGACGTTGTCGGCGTGTTTACGCCGGCGGGAATCTGCGGCGGTTATTCTCGCTGTGAGCGCCGTCAGGAAGGCGGGTTGGGAATCACTGCCTGGGGCGATGAAATGGGCGGTGAAATAACCGGTTTCAGACCCAATGAGGAAATCGAATTCCGTTTCTGGGATGTAAGCGCAAACCGCGAATACATTGCCGAGGCTGAAATCATTAACGGCCATCCGGGAGTCTATCAGTCAAATTCACTGTTAGTCGTTCACCTTGACGCATTCAGCAACATGGGACCCGCCGAGCTCGATCCGCACGTGATTATCCAGCCGCAGCAGGAAGCGGCTATAACTGTGTATTTCCGCCCCGACGACCAGATTGTTTATGAGGAAAATCTGACAATCATTTCGAATGCAGTTTACGATCCTGAACTGATTGTACCGTTAGCCGGCGAAGGACTGAACCTCGCGCCGGAAGTGGCGCAGATCATTCAGCCGCACCGGGTCGAAGAGGATCCCGGCTTGGTTGAAGTTGCGGACCTCGATGAAGTGTTTAACGATCCGGATGATGACGAACTTGTCTTCAGCCTCTCCGATACGCCTGAAGAATTGAATATGGGCGTAGTCGGCGAGGATAACGTTTTCTACTATGATCCCGAGGACAACTACAACCTGCCGGAGGGAATACGGGTGACAATTACGGCGGACGATCAGGAAGGCGGCGAGGCGCAAACGACGTTCGACCTGATTATCGAACCGGTCAACGATCCGCCGGTTATCGCGGCTCCTATCGACGATGTAACAGTCGATGAGGATCCTGGACAGGTAATAGTCGCGGATCTAGACGAAGTGTTCAATGATTACGACTTCGGAAACGGCGATGAATTGAGCTTCGCGCTGAATGATCTGCCGGAAGAATTGGGCCTGGCGATCGACGGCGATAACGTTCTTGCGTTTACGCCTGCGGACGAATACAACCTGCCGGACGGGATCGAAGTCTCGGTGACGGCGACCGATACCGAAAACGAATCGGCAACCGATATATTTACGCTGGTTATCGCACCGGTCAACGATGCGCCAATTGTCGTTGCGCCGATCGATAACATTACGGTCGATGAAGATCCGGGTCAGGTAAACGTTGCAGACCTCGATGATGTATTCGGCGATCATGATTTCGCAAATGGCGATGAACTGAGCTTCGCATTGAACGAACTGCCGGAAGAACTGGGTATGGCAATCGACGGAGACAACGTTCTTGCATTTACGCCTGCGGATGAATACAACCTGCCGGACGGAGTCGAAGTTATTGTAACTGCGACTGATACGGAACAGGCGGAAGTGACTGAATCGTTCACGGTGATAATTACGCCGGTAAACGACGCCCCGATTGTGGCGGCGCCGATAGACGACATAACGGTAGAAGAAGATCCGGGACAGGTCGATGTAGCCGATCTCGACGATGTATTTACCGATCATGACTTCGTAAACGGCGACGTCCTTGAGTACAGCTTGAATGACCTTCCCGAAGAGCTTGGCATGGTTATCGATGGCGATAATAACCTGAGCTTTGCGCCGGCTGATGAATATAATATTCCGGATGGAATCGAGGTAATCGTAACTGCAACCGACACAGAAAACGCCGCAGTTACCGAAGCCTTTACGGTTACAATTACGCCGTTAAACGATGCGCCGGTTGTGGCTGCGCCCATCGATGACTTAACGGTCGATGAAGATCCGGGACAAGTTGTAGTTGCAGATCTGGACGATGTTTTCGACGACTACGATTTTGTAAACGGCGACGAGCTTAGCTTCAGCCTGAATGATCTGCCTGATCCGCTTGGCATGACCATCGATGGGGAAAACGTTTTAAGCTTTACGCCGGAAGACGAATACAATATCCCCGGCGGAGTTGAAGTAGTGGTAACGGCTGTGGATACGGAGCAGGCTTCGGTAAATGAGAGCTTTATGCTGACGATCACGCCGGTGAACGACGCTCCAGTTGTTATTTCGCCGATCGATGATTTAACTGTCGATGAGGATCCCGGCGAAGTTGTAGTGGCTGATCTGGATGACGTCTTCGACGATTACGACTTTGTCAACGGCGATGAGTTAACCTTCGGCTTTGAACAGGTTCCTCATGGCAGGGATGAACATGAAGAAGTCCCTGCGGAACTCAACATGAACATCGATGAAGAAAACGTTCTTTCGTTTAATCCTGACGAAAACTACAACCTGCCGGATGGCGTCGAAGTAATCATAACGGCGACCGACTCCGAAGAAGCAACCGCCCAAGACGTCTTTAGATTGGTAATTACGCCGGTGAACGATGGACCGGAAGTGGTTAATCCGATAGATGACGTTACGGTCGATGAGGATCCGGGAAGGATCGATATAGCCGATCTGGACGACGTCTTCACCGATGCGGACTTCGGAAACGAAGACGTCCTGACTTTCAGCTTCAGCGATGTTCCGGCGGAACTGAATATGGAGATCGACGGCGAGAACGTACTCTTCTTCAATCCGGATGAACATTACAATCTGCCGGCTGGAGTCGAAATCACAGTAACCGCTGCGGACGGAGATCAGGAAACGGCGACCGATGCGTTTAACCTGACGGTCACGCCGGTGAACGACGCTCCGATAGTCGTTTCGCCAATCGACGATCTTACGGTCGATGAAGATCCGGGACAAGTTATAATCGCTGACTTAGACGAAGTGTTCTCGGATTACGATTTCGGAAACGACGACGTCTTAACCTTTGCCCATGGCGATGCGCCGGCTGAATTGAATATGGTTATCGATCAGGATAACGTTCTTTCGTTCACGCCGGATGATAACTACAATCTGCCGGATGGAGTGGAAGTAACCGTTACCGCCACCGACAGCGAAGACGCTTCGGTAGAGGATATGTTTACGCTGACTATTACGCCGGTGAACGATGCGCCGTTTGCTGCGAATCCGATAGACGACGTTGAGGTCGAAGAAGATCCTGGACAGGTTGTAATCGCCGATCTGGACGACGTTTTCGACGACTACGATTTCGTAAACGGCGACGTTCTTTCCTACGCCTTTAGCGACGCGCCCGCGGAATTGAACATGGACGTCGACGAAGAAAACGTTCTTACGTTCAATCCCGATCAGGATTACATCCTGCCGGATGGAATCGATGTAACTATTACGGCGACGGACAGCGAAGAGGCGATCGGCGAAGATATCTTCAACCTGAGAATTACGCCGGTCAACGACGCTCCGGTTGTGGAAAATGAAATCGCGGATGTGACTGTCGATGAGGATATCGATTACAGCGCGGTCGCCGATCTGGACGAAGTCTTCTTCGATATCGACGGAGACGAGCTGAGTTACCGGTTCGCGGGCGCTCCTGACGAAATCCACATGAACATCGATCAGGATAACATCCTGTATTTCGAGCCGGATGAAAACTTCAACATCCCGGACGGAGTCGAGATTACAGTTACTGCGGCCGATCCCGATCAGGAAGAAGTTGCGGACGTCTTTACATTGGTGATCGCGCCGGTGAACGACGCGCCTGAATGGATCGCCTGGCCTGAGGCTGCTCAGGAAGTCGATGAAACGGAAATCGTGTCGTTTGCGGTTGAAGCCGCCGATCTGGACGGCGATCAAATTTCGATAGACTTCGGCGACCGCGACGGACTGCCGGATGAAGCGACGATCACCGACAACGGGAACGGAACGGCAGAATTCGATTGGGAGACGACTTACGAAGACGCCGGGGAATACAGCCCGGCCTTTGTCGTCAGCGACGGCGAGGAACAGGATGTAATCACGGTCGATATAGTTGTCAACGACGTCAACCGTCCACCGTATGTTGAAAATGCAATCGGCGAGTTTGCAGTCGATGAAGACGCCGACAGAACAAACATCGCCGATCTCGACGATGTATTTGAAGACGACGATGGCGACGAATTGACCTTCGATATTATTGAAGGAATCGCCGAACTGCGTCTTGAGATCGATGGAGAAAATGTTCTGAGCGCTTATCCCGAGCCGGATTACTTCGGTGAGTCCGAAGTCGTGGTTCGCGCGGATGACGGCAGAGATGAGGGCGCCTTCAGGGTTAGGATCGTTCAGAACAGCCGCATGCAGCTTGGATCGGGATTTGACCGATTCAACCGCAGGAATGTCAGAAGCGCCGGCGCTTATTCGCAGGCGAATCTCGAAGAGTTGCCGAATCGCGATGCTATCTCGGATGATCGGTTTACAATGACGGTTAATCCGGTCAACGACGCGCCGTTTGTCGTCGAAGGTCAGGAAATCGCCGACGTAACGCAGGACGAAGACTGTGGATTGATTCAAATCGCCGATCTCGACGACGTATTCGGCGATATTGACGATATTCAAGCGGAACTCGTTTACAGCTTTACCGGAGCTCCGGATGAAGCGAATATGGGAATCGACGGCGATAACGTGTTGTTCTTCAACCCGGACGATAATTTCAATATTCCGGATGGAGTTACGATTACGGTAACGGTCGAAGACACTTCCCATGCAACGGCGGAAGATCGGTTTACACTGACCTTAACGCCGGTCAACGACGCTCCGGTTTGGGATGAGTATCCTGAAGGTCCGTTCAATGTTACCGAGCAGGATGACATCGAGTTCGATTTGACGGCGCTTGACGTCGATGACGCCGGCCTGACGATTGAATGGCAGCCCGATGGAATTAACGGGGCGGTGTTAATCGATTATGGCGATGGTTCGGCGCACTTTAGATGGGATATCGGTTACGATGATGCGGGAGAATACGATCCTGTATTTACAGTAACCGATGGAGAGTACGCCGATGAGTTCACCATTTCGATTACGGTGGCTAATGTTAACCGCTCGCCGTACATAGTCGATGTAAACGATAATAATTCGTTCGAGATCGACGAAGGAACGCTGCTGACGTTTAATGTTCAAGCATTTGATCCAGACCGCGAAGAGTTGACTTATACATTCGATCGAGGCGATCTGCCGCATAACGCCGAGATTACCGATCAAGGCAACGGCAGGGCGTTATTCTATTGGGAAACCTCCTACGATGATTCGGGTTCTTACGAGGTTGGCTTTGAAGTTACCGATGGCGACCTGCGCGACGAACTGACAGTCTCGATCAGGATTAACGACGTACTCAGGCTTGAGCATTTCCGATATCCGATCAATACCGATCGGGATCATTCGATTCTGGTCAGCGATCTGACGGTCGGCGACGAAACCGTGCCTACAAGATGGGAAATCGCGGTTCTGACGCCGGACGACTATATCGCCGGAGCCGAAGTTTGGAACGCTGAGGAAGGAACCGGAATAGCCGCTTGGGGCGACGACGTCAACACGGACGAGGTGGAAGGCTTCCACGCCGGCGAACGGATGCGGTTCCTCGTGTGGGACTTCGAAGCGGATGAAGAGTACAACGCCGTTCCGACTGTCGTGCAGGGAACTCTGAACTGGACGCAGGATGGATTCACTGAAGTAACCCTTGACGTTACATTCCTAAGGGAACAGGAAATTCGTATGAATGCGGGCTGGAATCTAATCTCGCTGAATGTCTCGCCGACGGATAATTATTATGCGGAGGACGAGGATCGCGGACCGGATATGATCAGGATGCTGGAGCAATTCGAAGGCGGCGAGGACGGCCATTACGTCGTTCTGATAAAGAACTATCGAGGCAGGTTCTACTATCCGCGCGGCGGTTTCCGCAACTTGTACTATTGGAATCTCGCCGAAGGCTACAGCATCAATATCGACGTCGATACGACGGGCGTCTGGGAAGGATTGCCGATACCTTTCGATGAGCCGATCGAGCTTGACGAAGGCTGGAGCATCGTTCCCTATTATCCCGATTACATGCTGTCCGCCGCGAGACCTGATTTCTATGTGCTGACCAATATACTTGACAATGTCATCATTGCCAAGAACGCGCGCGGACGCTTCATGGTGCCGGATCGCGGATTCTCGAACATGCCCGCTTGGACGCCGGGACAGGCTTACAAGGTCAAACTGAACGCCGGCGTTTCGCTGCAGTATCCGGCTGAACCGGAAGACAACGCTTACGTTGGCGCTTTGGAAGATGATCGTGAACTGCATTATTCGATAGCGCCGGTCATCACCGAAGGCAACATGAGCGTGCTGGTCAATTCGGTAGCCGGAACGGAAATCGGACCGGACGATCAAATCGCAGCCTTTAACGGCGACGGCGATCTGGTCGGCGCAGGCGAATTCGATGCAATGAATCGCTGCGGTCTGGCTGTCTGGGGCGATGACGAGACAACGGAACTGACTGATGGTATGCAGGATGGCGAATACTTCGAGCTTCGTCTGTGGGATGCGAGCGAAGGCGTGGAAATCGAATTGCAGCCGATCAGGATTCATATTGGCGAAGGCTTGAAGTATGCAGCCGACAGTTTCGTCCTGCTTGACGTTTCGTTAAAGCCTGAGATTCCCGATCATTACTACCTGTCGGAAGCTTATCCAAATCCGTTCAACGCCGTAACGCAAATCCGATTCGGAATGCCTGAGGCGGGCGAGGTTGCTGTTGGCTTGTACGACATTCACGGACGCCTGGTAGAGACCTTGGCGACCGGTCAAAAACGCGCCGGAAATCATTTGATCAGTGTCGATGCGCAGGATCTGGTTTCAGGCGTCTATATGGTCAGAATGTCCGCTGATGGATTTGAAGCTGCGACTAAGCTGGTTCTGGTCAAATAAAATGATCCTGCCGGCAGGAACATAGAGTTCCAGAAAGAAAGGCGCCGGGGATAGTCTCCGGCGTCTTTTTTATTATTCAGGTCATAAAATGACTTCAGTAGGGCAGGCGTCTC
>CAZWOY010000120.1:0-10020 GCA_964635255.1 uncultured bacterium | reverse complement strand
TTAGTCTGCTAAAGGCAGACTCGCAATGACACTTTTTTCTGCACGTAGTAATAACTATATAAGGCCGATATGCGTTCCCACGTTGGAGTGTGGGAACGAGTTCTGGTTTATGCGCCTCAAGGAGTACGTACACTATTTAATGCACATAGTAGTAAAATCCGTCGTTTTTGTAAATCCTTTTTAATTTGGGAACAGTAAGGAATGAATAAGAAAATACTAAACTCGGTTTTCAGCAGTTTGGCAAATCATTGTCCGGAAGCCGTCGGCATTTGTGAAGGCAAGTTTGAAATTACTTATGCCGAATTGAATTCTTACGCTAATATCGTCGCAAACATTTTGAACGAATTCAGTCCTAAAGCTGAACGGATTATCGGAATTTATTCTGGACATGGCATAGGATATACTGCTTCGCTGCTTGGAATTATGAAATCCGGATCAGTATTTATGCCGGTTAATCCTGAGTTCCCAAAATCGCGCAATGGAAGGATTATCGACAAAACTCGCCCTGCCGCGATAATTGCCTCAGATGAGTTTAAAACCGAGCTGTTAGATTTATTGACCGGTCTGAATATTAAAATTCCCGTGATTGTTCTGTCCAAATATCCCGATTATAAGAATATCGAATTGATTACCGACCAGGACGCTTCGTTTAAATTAAATCCTGAACCGCCTGACATAGAACAACAGCCGGACGATAGCTGCTATGTCATTCATACCTCAGGCTCAACCGGCGATCCGAAAGCGATTTTAGGCGTCCATAAAGGGTTGAGTCATTTTATCCATTGGGAAATCGGTGAGTTCAACATCGATGAACACTGCCGGATCGGCGTTTTTGCCCCTCCTACTTTCGACGTCAGCCTGCGCGATATTTTTGCGCCGCTTATCGCCGGCGGCAAAGTCTTAATACCGCCGAACGACTTAATGGAAAACGCTTCCGGTTTAATTGAATGGATCGATGAGCAGAATGTAACTCACATCCATATTGTTCCCTCACTCTTTCGATTGATGGTGGCTGATCTTGAGCGAAAGAACTCAAATAAAGATCGCTTCAGAAATCTTAAGGCTATCCTGTTGGCCGGCGAACCGCTGTTTGGCAGAGACGTCAATCGCTGGTTTAAACTGTTCGGCAGCCGCGTCGAACTTGTCAATCTTTATGGTCCGTCGGAAGGAACGTTAGCGAAATGTTTTAACCGGCTGAATGAAGATTCGTATCCCGATGAAAAAATTATTTCAGTGGGAAAACCGATCTCGAACACGGCGATTCTCATTTTAAAGAATAATAAACTCTGCGCAATCGGTGAAATCGGCGAAGTGCACATTAAATCGCCCTTTATATCCAAAGGCTATCTTAACGATCCCGATTTGACTTCGAAGTCGTTTATACAGAATCCGCTGAATTCCGAAGCTGAAGATATAATCTATAAAACCGGCGATATGGGGCGCTACTTCAGAGACTGGTCGATTGAACTCTTGGGCCGATTGGACAGACAGATCAAAGTAAACGGCAATCGAATCGAGTTAGGCGATATCGAATCGGCGGTTCTGACGCATCCGAATATACTTCAATGCTTCGCCAACGTGGTAAGCCGCGAAAACAACAATTTTATCGCCTGCTACTATACCAGCAATGTTAAACTAACCGCTGACGATTTGCGCAAGCATTTAGCTAACAGCCTTCCCGTCTATATGATTCCATCTTTCTACATACAGATGGAAAAATTTCCACTGCTGATTACCGGTAAAATCGACAAACGAAGGCTTCCGAAACCTGAAGAGATTTTATACGCTGACATCGGCTATGAAGCGCCGTCTAATGAAACTGAAAGAAAGCTGGCTGGAATTTGGTCGCAAATATTAGACATTAAGAAAGCCGGCGTAAACAACCCGTTTTTTGAACTTGGCGGAACTTCGCTTAACGCGATAAAACTGATATCCGAAATTTATCAGACATTTTCCGTTAACGTAACACTTAGAGACATTCTTCAGAATACGACGATCAGGCAATGCGCGGCGGTTATCGATTCGAAAATCGAACGGGAAAAGACTGCTAAAATCGAACCTCTGCCCGAACAGGACTACTATGAAATCTCTGCGGCTCAGCGCCGGGTTTGGTTCCTGCATCAGCTTCCGGGCGGAGACGTCGTAAATAATATCCCGGCGTTTTTTAAGATTCGCGGCGAAATCGACGAACAAGCCCTTGAAAAATCGTTCAATTATATAGTTCAAAGGCATGAAGCCTTAAGAACCGCTTTTGTTTTGGTGAAAAGCGGTCCTGCGCAGAAAATTTGTTCGTGCAATTTGGATTTTCAGAAACTTCGACTGCCGGAAGATCAGGAAGAATCTTCGTTTCTCGACAGCCTCTTTCAATCCGAATTAAACACGCCGTTCGAATTGGACAAACCGCCGTTATTAAGATGCAAGTTAGTCCTCCTGCGCGATAAGGAATACGCCTTTTTCCTGACGCTGCACCACATCATCGGCGACGCCATTTCGATGGACGTCATAGCGCAAGAGCTTTTCCAGGTTTATACCGCTTTGCGGGAAGGCGGAGAACCTGATTTACCGGAGTTGGCGTTTCAATATAAGGATTTCGCGCATTGGCAAAATAAATATCTGAATTCCGAGGAGGGACAAAAGCATCGCCAATTCTGGCATGACGCCTTTGCCCGCAAGGTCGAACCGTTGGAATTCCCAATCGATTTTCCGCGAAGATCCGTACAGACGTTTGCCGGCAGAACCTTTAAGGGAACGATTCCCGATCGCTGCTACAACGGATTAAGCGCCTTAGCGAAATCGGCTGATGCGTCGCTGTTTACGCTGCTTACAGCGTTAGTCGAAACGATACTGTACAAATATACCGGTCAGAATGATATTACAATCGGAACCGCAACCGCCGGCAGAAACCATCCTGATTTGGTTAACCAGGTCGGATTGTATGTCAACCTCGCAGCTATTCGCAATCATGTTCCCGGGAACGCCGGTTTTAAAGATTTTTTAAATGAAGTGAAGGCAAGCGTCGCTGATTCCATCGAACATCAAGCCTATCCTTACGATCAATTAGTCGATGAACTGAATCTCGAACGAACGATGGCGCGGACGCCGCTGTTCGATATTACAATCGGTTATCAGGAGGACTTCGAACCGCTAAAGCCGCCGGAAGGAACAGAGTTTGAAGCTGCGGACCGAGACTGGATGATGAGCCGGTATGATATAACATTTATGTTCAGGATAGTCGAAAACCGGCTTCAGTTGGATATTATCTATAATTCCAGCTTGTTCAGCGAGGAATCGATGGCGCTGTTGTACGATCATTTCGTGGAATTGTCGCAGAGTGCGATCGACGCGCCAGATCAAAAAATCGATGACCTGAATATGCTGCCATTATGGGAGGTTGAGAAAATCCATGAGTTTGCATGGTCTGAGGATGAGCTTGTGGATGCAAATGATGTTATCGATGAAATCGAAGCGCGGGCTGTTGAATTTCCCGATGTTGTCGCTTTGACAGACGGCGAAACAGAGATTACTTACAGTTGGCTGTCAAAACAAACCGATTCGATAGCCAATTTCATCGTATCTAAGCGCCTGCCGCCGGAATCGATTATAGGGATGATTTTTAAAAGATCGCTGAGCGCGATTGCAACCCAAATTGGGATTCTCAAATCCGGCAATGCGTTTATGCCCGTCGATCCGGATTTCCCGGTTGAAAGAATCGAAACGCTTCTTGATCAGTCCGGATGCAAGCATATCGTTACTTGCCGCGAGTTCTACGACCAGGCTAAAAACCTGAATGCAGACGCTGTATTTTTGGATTCGGAGATGATGCGAGGCTGCGATGACAAGCCCTCGATTAAGATTCAACCCGATAACCTGGCTTATGTTATTTTCACTTCAGGTTCAACCGGCATACCAAAGGGAGTGATGGTCGAACGCCGGGGACTTGTAAATTCTATCATGTCAATGACTAAAAGGTATTACATCGAACCCGGGTCAAGAGTTTTGCAGTTTTCTTCTCTTAATTTCGACGCATCAATCAGCGATATATATGCGGGACTCGCTACAGGTTCGACCTTGTTTGTCATACCGCAGAAGTTTACGGAAAATCCGCAAATATTTGTGCAATATCTAAATGAACACAAGATTACCCACGCGGTTCTGCCTCCGATTCTCCTCAGAAGTCTTAACAAGCAGCGCTTGTCTCATTTACAGGTCTTAGTAACCGCCGGTGAGACGCCATACCATGAGGATATAGCTTTTTATTCGAAACTAATTCCCTATATAAACGCTTATGGTCCGACCGAATGCTCGATCTGCGTCGCCACTCATCGTGTAACGGACGCAGATTTGGATCGAGCCAGAATCCCTATTGGACGGCCCATTCCCAACTTAACAGTTAGAACGCTTGATAAAAATCTGAAGATTACGCCGATCGGCGTTCCCGGTGAATTGTTCGTATCGGGTATCGGAGTCGCTCGAGGCTATGTAAACGATCCGGAGATGACTGCGAAATGTTTTATCGAACACCCGGAATTGGGTTCGGAACAATTTTACCGTACCGGCGACCTGGTTCGATGGCTGCCGGGCGGTCTGCTGGAATACATTGGCAGGATCGATAAGCAGGTTAAAATCCGCGGTTTCCGAATTGAAATCGGCGAGATCGAAAACGCTCTTTTGAAACATCCTGAGATAGATAAAGCCGCTGTAATAGCGACTCAAGCTGCAGGCGGGCATAAACAGTTGGCGGCGTTTATTTCCCGATCCAAGGCTGTAAGATCGATCAAGCCTTCTTCCGATTATCTCAAACCGACCGAATTGAGGCGTTATTTACTTAAAAAACTGCCTGAATATATGGTCCCGCAATACTTTATACAACTTGAGTCCATTCCGGCTAACATAAGTGGAAAGATCGACCGCAGGAAACTGGAAGAAATATTTAAAACCCGCAGTTTCTCGCGAAAAGAAATCGACCGGGAATTGACGCGAATGGAAAAGACATTGTTAGAGATTTGGAAACAGGTATTAGGACGCGAAGAGATCGGCGTCAACGACGGTTTCTTCTACATCGGCGGCGATTCGATTAAAGCCATGCAAATCATTGCGCGGCTTTATCAAGAAAATCTAAAACTTACGATTGCCGAAATCTTCGAATTGTCATCCATTGCCGAATGTGCAAAAGTTATCAGGGAAATCGAAAAACCGCTGGATCGAGAAACCGTAACCGGCGCAGTCCCGTTAACTCCGATTCAAAACTGGTTCTTTGAAACGTATGGCGATAGACCGCATCATTTTCACCAATCTATTACGATGATGAGTAATTTCGGGATCGATTTTTACGCTCTGGGAAAGACATTAAAACAAATATGCGAAAACCATGACATGCTTCGCGCAAGAGTCGATAAAAGCGCCGGGAATTATGAGCTTGAAATCATGCCCGCTGAAGAATTTAAGATTCAGATTATCCAAAAAAACCTTACCGAGCGAAAGAATCCCGCTGCAGCGCTTGAAGAAGAAATTACGTATTTGCACGAGAGCATCGATGTATATAGCGGAGGAATGATAAGAGCCGGCGTTTATTTGCTGCCGGAAGGAGAAGTTCTGAGGTTGGCGATCCATCACCTCGTGATAGACGGCGTCTCTTGGAGAATTATAATGGATGATTTTTTCAACGCTTATATGTCCTATCTCGCCGGTGACCGAGGACTCAAGACGGTAAAAGGCGTTTCATTCAAAAAATGGGCGGAAGAAATCCGTAACTTCGCCAAATCAGATCGCATAATTAATCAGCTCCCTTACTGGAAATCTCAGGTTAATCAATCGAAAATTCCTTTGAACTGCGATTTTCCGGATACGCAGGATGGCAAATATACGCTGCAGGATCTTGATTCGCTCACCTATTCCCTGAACGCCGATTTAACCCGGCAATTGATCGATATGTGGGCGGAACAACACATTGAGACTCATGTCTATTTGCTTACGCTATTCGCGAGAAATGTCCTCAAGCATCAGAAGCGCGATAAGTTGAGCGTTATAATGGAAGGACATGGCCGCGAACCGCTGTTCGATCTGGATACTTCGCGAACCGTCGGTTGGTTTACGTCCGCTTATCCTGTGGCGCTGAGCTTCGATCCGAGTGATAGCTACACAGCCTGCACCGAGAAAGTTAAAAGCTCACTCAAACAAATTCCTGACAATGGCGCCGGCTATGGAATACTAAGATACCTAACCTCGCAGACGCTGCCGGAAGCGCGCGGTTTAAAAATTGATCCGCGAGTCAGGTTCAACTATTTAGGTCATTTCGACGCAGACATCGACGCTGGCGAGTTCCAGGTGATCGATTCATTCGGCGATAAAAACCATGCAGAGGATCTTCCCACCGAAGTCGATGTTGCATTCGAAACCTCGATCGTAAACGGCGAATTGCGATTCAGCTTGCTGTACAACAAAAAACTGTTTTCCGATATGACGATGCTGGAATTCTATTCGGGAATTCTGAACGATATTTTTGAAAGTTTAGATGAATCGAAATTATCTAAACCAGAGCATACCGACTTGGGATTCGATTCGGATGTGGATGAGATGATCGATGGTTTGGATTTTATGGATGAATAGGGTTTCAGTTTTTCTTTGTGCATTTAGGCAGGAGAGCAGTTCAGACTGTTCGAAAACACAAAGAGAGCGCCTGACAGGCAGGAATAGTGAACAAATTGCCGACTCGTTCCGACAATCCAGCGTGGGAACGAGTTAAAATAGACTCATTTTCCAACGTAAGTCGCAACCCCCCTGTATCCCCCCTTCAGATAGAATGGGGGAGATTAAGCGGTCTATTTTCCCAGTAATAATCAATAATCTAAGTGAAATAAAAAAATGCGCTTCAATTACAAAAAACAAGCGAAATATTGACTTTTAAGTTACAGGATGTGTAAACTAACTAAACGGTTGTTTCCAAAAAATGTCAAAAAGGAGAAAAAATGGATTCTCAAAATACGACGTCGAAATCTGCCACAACGCCTACATCGACCACTTTTACCATTCCTACGATGCAGTACGGCGGCGCTACGTGGTGTCCCTGCCCGTTCGTTCAGACGCAGCAGCAACAAACGAATACCGGGAATCAAAGTCAGTAGGTTTGGCAAATGCAGCCCGGGTTCTACGAATCCGGACTGCATTTTTCAACTCGTTCCCGCGCTTCCGTGTGGAAGCGGTCGTCGATCGTTAGGCAATGTTTTGTTTTTTCCCAAAATCCGGGATAGCAAAATGGCGTGAAAGAGTCACATTCCGGGATTGATTTTGAGGTTCTATCAATCCGGCATTCTCAGTCTCAATTTCCCGGGGTTTACAGTTGCAATTGCCCCAGAACTAAGCTCTACACCATGTCGTTCGAGTATAAGTCTGCTTATAGCATACTGATCTTGAGCGCGAAAGTTAACAATTCTTATAATGCCTGAATGAGGCTGCCCATGTAAAACAGCCAATGCGCCAAAATCCTTATCCAGAGTGATTAGAGTTCTTTTTTCCTTCCAAGCAAAACGCAGGATATCTTCATCTCCGGGATCTTCCTGCCACTCTCCAGTCCAAATTACATCGAAACCCGCTTCTTCAAGTTTAGATCAGGTAGCTGGACTTATGCAAGTATCCAACAGAACCTTCATTGCTCAATAGCGAGCGGTTCAATACTTTCACTGCTAACTAATTTGCGCGCATACAAAAGACACGCCTGAACATCCTCTATTTCCAACCAGGGGTAGTGGGTCAATACATCTTTGGGATCGTCGCCTGCAGCCAGCATTCCCAGAACGTGCTCTACCGCCAGGCGGCGTCCGCGAATAATCGGTTTACCGCCAAAGATTTGCGGATTTACCGTTATTCGCTGCAGAAGGGTGTTTTCGTCCATTTCAAAACTCGGTTTATCACATGTTTGCTACAAACGTTTATAATCTAATGAATAAATTCTGTTTCTGCAAGTAGAAGCTGTTACTTTGATTTGCGGAATTTGGACTGCATTTTTCAACTCGTTCCCGCGCTCCCGTGTGGAAGCGAGTAAAGTTTAGCGAAATCCTCAAACCCGGCTCTTATTATCCTGCAGCGTAGCAATCTTCCCAAAATCCATCTTCAAAACCCGATCCGCCGAGTCATAGAATCGGTCGTCGTGCGTTACGGCAATAATGGTTTTGCCCTGCTTTTTCAGATCCGGGATCAGTTCTTGATAGAAATAACGTCTGAAGTTAGGATCCTGATCGGCCGCCCATTCGTCGAATACGTAGATATTGCGATTCTCAAGATAGGCTATGACCAAAGCCAGCCTTTTGCGCTGTCCGGTGGAAAGGTTTAGATTGGTGAATTTTTCGTTCACATAAGCGGTTTTATGTGAGATTTGCATCAGATTGAGCAAGTCAGCCAACCGCTTCTCATCGATTTCTTTGAAACCGTATAGTTTTTCGAAGAGGTAGAATTCAGACAACACCGCAGCGAATTGATCGCGATAGGATTGTATATTCTGAGGTTGGATATCAGTGTTATCAAGCCTGATAAATCCGCGGGATGGATAATAAAGTCCTAATAATACTTTTAGCAGCGTGGTTTTACCGCTGCCGTTTCCGCCTACGATAAAGACCGTTTCATTTCTTTCAATGCTCAGATCAAAAGGACCAATGCTGAAACCAGGCGTATCATTGACGGAATCATATCTAAAATATAGGCTTTCCAGATGAATAGCCTTGAAATCTGAGGCGTTTCGGATATTTTTACGCTCGCCTTCATCAAAGAAATCTCGATTTTTTTCTAAAGCCGCTTCTAATTTGTACAGATTATCAACCGAAAGGTTTGTCCTTCCATATTGTGATATTGCCCCGACAACCGTGCCTAAGGGACCGATGATGAACAATATCGAAGTCATCAGTTTGGCAACCATAGCGCTGTCGGCGTCTGTAAAATTAGGCAGCATGAAGACGACTGCGCCTAACAAACAGTAGAAGAAAGCAATGGAAAAAATATAATTATTCGAATAGGGAACCATGCCCCATATAGTTAGATCTTTAGCTTCATTGGATTTAGCGTCAAAATCCGCGTAAACGTCTTCGTTGCGCAATTCATTCAGCTTAATCTCTTGAAAGCCATCAAGCAGGGAAGTGATCGATCGGAACAGGACAACCTGTTTGTCGTAAACCTTTTTAAACCGCTCGCGGGCGATTTTATCGTTATGCAGGTAGTACCAAACCGATATTATCGATGATATTACGACGATTAAGAATGCGGGAACGGATATAAAAATTATGTATATCGCGAAAAATACAACAACGATGGCGCTTTGAGCAGCGGCGATAAAAGTTGGTCCAGCCGAGCTGATGACGCCCGTGTCGCGGGTTATGGCGGTATAAATTTCCGAATGACCGAGTTTTTCCAATTCATAAAAATTACCTTTCCTGATCTTGTCGCCGAACCGAAGTCTCAGCCGGTGAACCATTTTTTCGGTCATTTTATAGGATTTCTCATACATATACCTCGCTGAAATAAAATATGCCGCCACTGCGCATATATACATGACAAAAAAGCGCAGATTCAAGCCGGTAACGTCCGAGTCGATTACAGCTTTGTTGAGAATTACAAGAATAAGTATATTAGAGAGACTTGATCCGAAAGAAATCAGAAAAAGTCTGACGATTTCCTTATATTCCTCACATTCCTTTCGGAATAATTCGACCAGTCTAATTTGGCTGAACATCTAAATTCCTCTTCAGATCCGGGAAGAAAGCAAAAGTGGAATATTTTGCTTAACTGAAACCACCGATGTTGTTTGGAATTCGAAAATTCTATTCAACATGGTTTTGCAGATAGAAAGTAAACATAATTAAGTGTAAACTCAACTTTTGGAAAAGAAAATTGATGGTCCTGCTTGATTAACAGGCTAAACTGCAAAATACAATCGGTTCTCAAAGTTTTATCATGTTTAATATATAGTTAACAAATTACCTACTCGTTCCCACGCTCCTGCGTGGGAATGCATACTTAACAATATGAGGTCGATAT
>CAZWOY010000119.1:0-10235 GCA_964635255.1 uncultured bacterium | reverse complement strand
ACTCGCAATGACACTTTTTTACCTCGTTCCCACGCTCCTGCGTGGGAATGCATATCGAACCTCATATTGTTAAGTATGCATTCCCACGCTGGAGCGTGGGAACGAGCTGGAAAGATATTAGGAGATTGCTTAGTCTGCTAAAGGCAGACTCGCAATGACACTTTTTTCTGCACGTAGTAATAAGTATGCATTCCCACGCAGGAGCGTGGGAACGAGTTGGTAAAACCGTCATCGATTTCAACTTTCGCCAAAATGACTGCATCCGAAACGTTCTTTTCCCAAATTATTAACCGAGCTTTCCCGGAATCAAGATTTCAATAGCGCCGGTTTTCTTGACAATACCGCTCACAAAATCGTATGTTATAAGACGTTAATTTTTGCAGCCGTAGCTCAGTTGGATAGAGCGCCTGACTGTGGATCAGGAGGTCGATGGTTCAAGTCCATCCGGCTGTACCGCCTGCAGACCATGAAAAATAATAACGCCATGCCCGAACATTTTGGGGCATGGCTGTTTTTGTGCCTAATTGCGCCAAATATACCGTTTCCTTAACGGCAATCTGCGAAACTTGAGTATCGTTTTCATAGCTTCCAAATAACCTGATTCTAACCGGATTTCTACTTCGAATATCGCTTCTGTTAGAGATTGTCTTGACTTTTAAAACCAGGATTGTATATTCTTGAATAGATATTTGGATGCAATGATCTGCTTCGATTTATTTAACCTTTTAGCAAAGCGAGAGGATATTCCAATGCGGTTCGTGTTTATTCTGTCATTGACAGTTTCTTTAATGATTCTATTCGTTTCATCCTGTGACCTGAACACACCCTCAGAACCTGTCCACGACAATCCTTGGGACCCGCAAAATCCGAACCGGCCGCGAACGCCGGAGGGCTTAGCCGCTGAAGCTCTTTCCGCTTCCGATGTTTCGCTTTCCTGGCGAGACCTGTCCGGGAATGAGCAGGGTTTTGATATATTTGAAAAGTCTAACCGGGACAGCGGATTCTATTTAGTTTCCTCGGTCGATTCTAATGTTGCCTCAGTTCTATTGCGCAACAAGCATGCAGAATCTTACGAGTTTCAGGTTAGGGCATTCAACCTTTATGGCAGTTCCGATCCGACCAATTTGGCGCGAGTGATTATGCTGGATTCGATTGTAATTGATACGGCTATTTACGATACTACGATTTTCGATACGCTGGTGATTGATACAACTGTTTTTGATACCGTAGTAATTGATACAACTGTTTATGATACGATTGAAGTTCAGGATGAACCGTTTTTGGGAACTGCTGCGTTTGTCGGAGGGGGAAGAGTGTTCGCCTTGGATGTTACAAATCCAGATTCAATAAAAGAAATTGGCGGATATGGCGGACGTTCTGGATATTTTTCAATTCATTCATTTGCTCGATTCGGAGATTATCTTTACTGTGTTGCGGAAAGGTTTGGATTGCTTGTATTGGATATTAGCGATCCATTGAAGATTAAAAGGAAATGTTTTCTTAGAGGAATAACAGCAGAACCGAGACGCATTTTCAATTATAATGACTTCTTGATTGTCCAAGATGTTAATGATACCCTCGTCAGAATCTATAATGTTGAAGATGTATTTGAACCGTCACTTATTTTTGAATGGCAACCCCACGAAGATGATAGGGGAAGTATTAGAAGAATACATCTAAATGGAAATAAAATCTATCTTATCACGAGAGGTAGTGGAGGACAAATTCAAACTCACTATTATGTATTAGACATTAGCGACATTGAACATCCTGAAGAAATGTTTCACTATCAAATTGAAATTGACAATGGAACTTCTGAAATTGCTGGGATTGGGGATTTTGTTTACCTTTGGATGGAAATATATTCTGGTGAAGAATGGCAAAAGTGGATTGTGAAATATAACCTAAATACCGATGAAAGAATAGACAGTCTTAGATCACCATTTGATGAAAACTATTTTTATTTGGAGGAAAATTATTTATTTCATAATTCAATAGATGGAACTGGGATTTATGACCTTTCAAGACCCCCAAATCTAATATCAGTCGGAATTTTACCGGAAAGCGGGACAAATAGTAAAGCATTTCTTATTAATGATTCGTTTCTATTCACAGCTGCAGAAAACGGTTATGGTTTATCAATTTACGAAATTGAGAATGAAGATACTTTCAGGTTGCGAGGGACGTTTGAGCTTTCAAGAAGTAATTGTGTATGTTTGAATGAGTATCGGGAAGAGTGATGATAATTATATGTTAAATAAGGATTTAATTATGAAAATTCAAACTTTACTTATTTCCCAAATATCTTTGGGAAGGAATAATTTAAACATTAGGAACTCAAATGGGAGCAAAAATTTCTGAAGGATTAAAACAAAGGATTTTAAAAGCACTCAATTCAAGATTTACGGAGTATGATTTCAAAATTGATTTTCAACCCAATGGGTCAGAAGCAATGAAAATACAATTTATTCATAATTCTGATTTTACGTGTAGTTTGTACCACAAAAATCAGTTAAAAAACGAGTCATCATTAACCATGAAACACTACGACGAAGACACGCTGCTGAAATCGGTTTTAAATCTGCTGAACGATGAGGAGGCATGGGAGCTTAAAAAACATCTGCTCGAATGCAAAGAGTGCGGCGCAAAGCTGGAAAAAATCAAACGCGAAACCGATACGATCGGCGAAATCGATCTGCAGATTCCGCCCCGGTCATATCGTTTCCCCCGTAAAAAGAAAGCGGCGCTGCCTTTGATTCTCAAAACCGCCGCCGTCCTGTCAGCCGGATTTATAGCGGGATATTTGACTTCGGATATGTCAAAAACCTGCAAAGCCGGCGTGGTGCCTCAGTGCATCGAGCGACAGGCGTCAGTGGAAACTGCGGGCGGGTTTGTGGTTTGCGAGGCTTTTGAATTGGGGAGTTTTTAGCGAGTTTTTTGAGCTGATCAGTTTTGAACAAATTGTATTCAATGATATCAAAAAGCAATCGTTTTTATTTTTTTATAGGTACATGAGCGCTCATGAACATTGAGATTGCCTATGGTTTATTAAAAAGCTGGTTGTTTTTCCAATTTGTGAAAGAGTGTAAATTTGCTGTGTGGGGGAAAGAGCTTTCTTTTTTCTTCCTTTTAAAATAAACCGAAAGACACTGGTGATAGGATTAAAGGTTGATAGCCCTATGTGCCAGCGTTGTAGGGTATCATTAAATCGTTCATATTTTTTTTCCTGACCGGGAGGGACAACGATGATTACTCTTTCAGAATAGGCGCGGCTTTGCTGAGCTTGGAAAACGGCTTTCTTTGGATTATTCAATTTGAGTTCGAAAGTCCAGATTTCTGGTTTTTCCATTTTCGATAGGGAAGAAAGGCGATAATTACTGTTCTCTAATTGTTCGACATAGTTGTTTTTTATTAATTGCCGTAAAGATTTTCGAACAGACTCGCGACTAAACTCCAGTTTATTTACAAGGTATTCAAAAGATCGCGGGGCGTTGGGTTTGAGATTATGCAGTATAGCCGGACCAACGAGACCATTAACATCCAATTTTTCACACCGATTCGAGGTATTTGTATAACGTAATGCTATAAAATCAGGTCGTCCTTGACGACAAGAAATCTCACGGTAAACAGCGTCAAAATGTCCGAGGCCAGGCAAACCACTTTCCATTAGAAATAGACTTTCAAAGGCTTGCGCCATTTCTGCTTCGGAATAATTAAAACGTGAGGAATTATTAGTTGACATTTTTATAATACCCTCCTTTAGAAAAAATACACCGGTTCGTAGTATGCGCCAAACCAAGCAATCCTATGCAAAATAGTATTTATTCTGACATTGTCATCGCTTAATTTTGATAACTTGGATCTTCTGGCAAACAAATCTATCGTCTTGACCATAACGGAGGGTTTACCAGGAGAGTTAGTGAGATTCATTTTAAACCCGTTATCGAGCAAAATTCCCGAAGAGAATCCCGCCATTCCAGGATATGAGCCGGTCCTGTTGCCGGATCAAAAGAAATATTATAGTTGTTCAATTGGCCATATAGAGTTAACGCGCTTTGTATCAATCCTTCGGATTCACGAATTCTCTCTAACTGTGAATTTAAGGACGATAAACGCTGTGACAATTTATTCAAACTATACCAATGAGTTAAGCAGGAAATCTCGTCCGACCAGTTATCTTGACCTGCGGTGGGACCATTCTGAAGAATATGATCTTTATCTGAACCACTCAGTACATAGTGTAAAAGGTTTGCTAAAAATATGTCCTCTAATTCAGGATTGATCATAGGACAAGATAACAACGGGATCGACGAATAACGTTTACGAGGACGTCTGCCGCCAGTTGCCGGTTGAAATCGGGCCAGCGAAAATTGACGTAGATTCTGATGCCAACCTGTTGCCGTGTATGTAACACCCGCGGTTTCCAAAAGAAAACTGTGCCAATCGCTGTAACCGACAACAACGTCATATTCGTTAATAGTCGTTAACACGTGGCAAAAATACATAAATCGCCCAAATGACATTGATTCCATGGCGTTCTGAATCGACGCCGAATTCCTACGGATGATGATATAAAAGCCTTGAATGTTAATCTCTGTGAGTGCATCGAGAAATTCATCAACAGCGTCCATCGTTTGGAATGCAGTTTCAGAGATTACTAAAGAAACAAGTAAAGGGCGTGGAGAATCTAGTTTAGAATGGTATTCTGCTGATTCAGCTGCTAAATTTAACGCAATTTGACTCCAAGAATCCCGAAATGAATCAAATAGGATCGTTGGGGATATCATATAGGTAATATTGTTAGTAAAAGTATTATGTTGATAATCAAGGCATTCTTTGACATATTTCTGAATTCGCGTTCCTGAAAAGTGCGTTCGTCCTAATCCTTGGTTATTGTTATAATAATCGTATTCGGTTAGATGCCCGTCACGAGGATTATTCAGTTTAGCAGCATAAAATTGTGGATCAAACATTATCAAAGCATTCGGATAATTGTTTCCCCATTCCCGTACCGCTTGTTCTAAACGCTCCCGTCTTTCATCGCGCGGACTAAAAATAGCGCCTTTGATAACACCATCATCAAAGCCTTGTTCTATCTTATTTCCTCTACCGTATCCGCATTGTGCTAACACGCTCATTGAATTTCCCTATCGGTTTCAACTTCATGAAGGGCTTTTTGAAACAAATTAATGCTTCGGTAACGAAGGGCGGGACGTTTCGCCAATAATCGCATGATTACTTCGCTGAGTTTGTCAGGAAGTTCACTTCGAAGCTCTTTAGGTAACCGAGGATTTGAGTTCGCAATGTTTCCGAAGACTTCCCATGTTGTGGACGCGCCCTCAGTGAAAGGGTGTTTTCCGGTAGCCATTTCGTACATGACTATTCCAAGTGAAAAAAGATCAGAACGGAAATTCATGACAGTTCTGCGGTTATTTAAATTCATTTGTTCCGGTGATAAATAAAGTGGAGTTCCAACAGGACCAATAGAAAGCGATTCATCCTGCAAATCAAAAACCAAACCCATATCTAAAAGTACGAAATTGCCATTATCGTTACGTCTCATGATGTTTCCCGGCTTGATATCGCGATGTATCTTTGAAAATTGCCAGATTGCATTTATCGCCTCCGAAATTTGAAACGCTAGGCTGACAAGTTCCAAAGTAGAAAAAACTCCTTTGGATTTAAGATAGGATCGCAGATTCTTGCCTTCAATGAATTCCTCACTGAAATAAATAATCGGATTGCCCGCAATGTTTGCAGTTTTCAACCCTATCGGTCCCATACTTACTAAATGAGGCGTCGAACATTGTTGCATGGTTTCCACTTCGCGCTGGGCGCGAGAGGTTACATCATCATGAAATTCTTGATTTTGACTGGTCAATTGCGACGGATTTGGAGCCATGAACTTGAGAGCGTACTTTTTGCCTTCAATAATCCCTGAAAACACGATCTTTTGACCGCCACTATCTACCTCTTGAATATCAAAAGCCTTAGGAATAATTTCTTGGACTTGTTCAATAGTTAAATGAGGAACTGTCAAAATCTTGCCTCCATGAATATTATCAAGTTTCTTTCGAACTTGTACGCTTTTGGTCCTAACCAAGTAAAACTCCTAATGCTTGTGTAACAATAAGCGCACTTGTTCGATACTACTGAAATATATTTATATAATGAAAATAAGTCAACTACTGATAACAAAAATAACAAAATATCATTAGTTTTTTGCTATTTTGGTTCAACTCAATAAATGAGGAAAGGATTTCAAAGTAAAATATCTGATAAGTACGTATGATTATAAAACTTATTTATGGTATTCAATTAATGAACACACAATTTCTTTTAACTGATCCTTCAATCCTTGATTTTAACCCCATAAAATTCTAAATTACCATAAGATTATTCCTGTAAATTTCGCTTTCAAACAATTCCATCGAGAGGTCGCTATGAATCTTTCAAAATCGTTCTTTGCAATCGTTTTAACGCTGTTGTTTACAAGCCAGTTGGCGCATGCCGGACAAGCGCTGCGGTTCGCTATGCAGGATGAATCGCGGGTGACCGCGCCGGACTGCGAAGCGTTGGATATCGACGGACAGGCGTTGACTATGGAAGCCTGGATCAACCTGCCCGATCCTGATTCGGACAACGAAAACACGATTATGAACAAAGAGAATTCCTACGAACTGCACGTCCGCAACGGCGTTTTCCAGGCTGCCATCAGGACGCAGGGCAGATGGGAATGGCTGGGCGGCAACAACCGGATTCAGGCTGATCGCTGGTATCATGTAGCGGCGACCTACGATGGTCAAAACATCCGCATTTATGTCGATGGACGGTTCTGTTCGGCGCACGCGAAATTTGGCAATATCGAAACCTCAGACGACGACTTCCTTATCGGCAACCGCACACTCCGGGAGTTCGAACTGGCTTTTACCGGCATGATCGATGAGGTCAGACTCTGGAATGTTGCGCGTACGCAGGAAGAATTGGAAGCAAACATGGACCGGCTGCTCACCGGCGCGGAAGAAGGACTCGTCGGATACTGGCGGCTGGACGAAGGCGAAGGCCAGATCGCCGCCGACCGCACCGCCAACGAGATCCACGGCTTTTTGGGCGGCGAAGAGGACGCAGACGGCGCCGATCCCGAATGGGTGGAGTCGGACGCGCCGCTGCGCGGCGGAAATATCGCGGTCGATAGGAATCATATCGGCTATCTGCCCGTTCCGCAAAATAGCCGGAGCGTTGAACGGATTACGCTTGCCAATATTACCGAAGAGCAAGGCGAAATGTATGACGTCCATTGGTTCGTGCAAGATCCGGAAGACCTGCCGGAATATCTGACTTTAGAACCTGCGGAAGGCGATTTAGCCGCGCAGGAAGAGGTCGAAGTCGCGTTCACGATCGACGCGGGCGAGCTTGAGCCGGACGAATATGAGAGCGAAGTCGTTTTCGAATCCGACGCGGTTAATGTGCGGTTTATTCCGGTTACGCTGCATTTTCACGTCGTCGAGGGCGCGGGGCGGTTGAACGGTCGCGTCGTCAACCTCGAAAACGACCAGCCGGTTGCGGGAGCGCGGGTGTTTGCGGTCGAGGATTTCGATCTGCAGGCGGCGACCGATGAAGAAGGATTATTCGATTTCGAAGAAGTTCCGGCTTTTAATTATCACATTCGAGTCTTAGCGGAAGATTTTCTCACAGCGGATTTTGAAAACGTCCAGGTCGATCCGAATGAAGAAACGATTTTAAATATCGAGCTCCGATATGCTGACTTCCTCCCCGATCCGCAGGGATTTGAGCTTGCCATGCAGCCGGACGATACGCTGACTAATCTGCTGGCTATTCGAAATGGCGGCAACGGTCCCTTAACATGGTCGATGACGCGGAACTTCCCCGAAGGCGTCGAAGCCGAACCATGGGAACACCGTAACCATTTGGACGCGACGGGCGTTACGCAAAACGACCGCGTCGGAGCGGTCGAATTCGTGCAGGACCGCTTCTTCATCGCCGCCGGAGTCAGGGGCGACGACAACATTGTGTTTGTCGTAAATCGAGACGGCGAACTCGTCCGCCAGTTTCCCCAGTTTGCGGAATCCAGCTATGGGATTAGGGATTTAACCTGGGATGGCGGCTTGTTATGGGGGATCGACGAAGACCGAGTGTTCGGATTCGACCCACAGGGCGAGCTTCAAGTCGAATTTGCGTCTCCGGTGAACAGTATGCGGGCGTTAACCTACGATCCGGACAGAGAGTTGTTCTGGACGAGCGGGATAACCAGCGATATTTACGCTTTCAACCGCGACGGCGAAGTCGAGATCGAGATCGACCGACCGGATTGGGGCCCGCATATTTACGGATTAGGATACTATCCCGCCGATGAAGATGGATATTGCCTGTATTTATCCTGCGCGGACGGCGAGAACCGCCGGCAGGTCTGGAAAATGAACTTCGAAGACGGAGACGTCCGGTTCATAGCCGAGCTGGAATTCGACGGTTCCGTTGGGGCGGCGACCGTAAGCGGGCTGTGGGATCCCTATAGCTGGACTTATCTCACCGTAACTCGCAGCGGCGATGACGCCATAGAAATATATCACTTAGGCTCCCGGAATGAATGGATGCAGGTCGATCCTGCCGAAGGCGAGATCGGAGCGAGAGATGAAGCCGAACTGCGCGTTCATTTCAACACCGCCGGATTCCCGGAAGAAGAGCGGTTCAACGCGGAGCTGATCTTCACCCACGACGGGATCGGCGGCGAACATATCATACCGGTCAGCCTGTTCGTAACCGGCGAGGGCGGCGTGTCGCAGAGGCTGCTGCAAATGGACGTCGGCTGGAATCTGGTTTCGGTGAATGTGATTCCGGAAGCCGAGCGATTTATCGACGTTATAGCCCCGCTGTTAGAACAGGAATCTTTGATAATGGCTAAAGACGGACGCGGCAGATTCTTTCATTATCTATTTGGCGGAGGCGGAATACCGCGTTGGAATGGTTTGGAAGGCTATTATCTGAAATGCTCCCATCAAGCAGAGCTGCAAATCGACGGCGAGATCATTATGTGGGACGAACCGATAGAGCTTGACGCAGGCTGGAACATGATATCCTACCTGCCGCGCAATCCCGCGCCGCCCGAAGTTGCTTTAGCGGGATTAGGCGGCAATCTTGAGTTTGTCCGCGATGGAAACGGGCGCTTCTATATTCCGGAATATGAGTTTTCGAATATCGGATCGATGCGCGAGGGAAACGGCTATCTGGTAAAGGTTGCGGAAGAAGCGCAGCTTAATTACCGGATCGCTGAGGAAGTTAATCGCGCGCCGGAATACAGCCCACAGGATTTCGCATGGATAAATGAAATCCCCAATTCCCCGCAGGCGCACAATATCCTTTTAATCGACAGCCAACTCAAGCCGGGAACCCGTTTTGAGTCTGTTGGGAAAGATGATAACGTTTACGGCAGAGGCGTTTCAAATAATAATTGCAAAGCCGGTATAGCGCTTTGGGGCGATGATCCGGCCACCGGCCGGAAAGATGGATTTGTCGAAGGCGAAGAGATATATATTATGCAGGTCGATGAAGCGTCCGGGAAAAGAACCGGGATCAATCAGTTTGAAATAGTGAAAGGAACGATGATTTTTACTTCAAACGGGATAACGGTGATAGAGAATTCATCTACACAGCCTGTCCCGGAGCATTATTATCTCAGCCACTGCTACCCAAATCCGTTCAACGCTGTAACGAGCGTCGAATACGGACTGCCTGCAACCGGCGGCGTAAGGATCGCTATCTACGACGCCAGAGGCAGATTAGTAGAGGAGCTTCTAACCGGCAGGCATCCGGCGGGCAGGCATAAAACCGCCTGGAACGCCTCCGCAAATCCTTCCGGGATATATTTCGTCCGGATGGAAGCCGGAGGTGAGATTTTTAATAGGAAGATAGTTTTGATAAAATGAGGTTGGTAATTTTAACGCTTCAAATGCGCCCTACGTCATTTGATTTGTGAAGGAAGAAGCTCGGAAATATGTCCATACAGCATGTTAGGCGCTGGTTCGATAGGTTTCATAATCATGAGCGGGACGGATCCCACTCATGATTATGATGAGGGAATTTCCGCATTTCTCAGTCGGATGAAATTAAAAACAATAGGAAGGCAAAATTTCTTGATTCTGGCAAATTGCGATTTCTAAGAAAGGCATGTTATTACTACGTGCAGAAAAAAGTGTCATTGCGAGTCTGCCTTTAGCAGA
>CAZWOY010000118.1:3365-10291 GCA_964635255.1 uncultured bacterium | reverse complement strand
CCGCCTGCCTTCTCAACCTTGTTGGATCGCATTGGCAGGCAGGGACGCCTGCCCTACCGAAGAATTCTATTTTCATGTTCCATGGCGAAGCTCGCTTCAAGGGCAATTACAATAGTGTATCCAATCAGGATCGAGACAGGCTTTTCTTTAGCGTTTTTTTCGCTCTGAATATCAACGACTCCGCCGATTTAAAGCTGACGCCGAGGGATTGGGCTACATCTTTTACCGAGAGGTTCTCCCAGTATCTGAGATGCAAAGCGGTTTTCTGTTTGGGCGGGAGTTTTTCGTATTGTGAGTTAAAATCTGCTTTAGATTCTTCTCGAAGCATCGATTCATCCGGTGAATCTTCCTTCGGGAAACTGTCTAACTTTTCAACCTCCGGATTGCTTAAAGGCAGGAAAGATTTGAGCTTACCGGCGCGTTTATGATTGAGCGACCGGTTGAACGTAACGCGGTAAACCCACGTGGTAAACTTGGCTTTCGGCTTCCAACTGAAAGGATTATTCCAAAGGTTGATAAAGACCTCCTGAGCGATATCGCGGGCGCCGGCTCTATCGTTGACAATCCGAAACGCCAGCGCGAAAACTTTATCCTCGTGGCGCTCCATCAGGACGGCAAACGCGTCTCTATCGCCATTTTGGATTAATTTCATCAAACTCAAGTCATCGGCATTTTCCAGATGGGAGATATTTTCATTTCTACTCAGCACATTTATTACAAATGGCGCGGATCGGTAATAACTCCGGTAATCGCCGACGCCGCCGCGACCAGCGACCCGGAAATGTACACTTTGGCCGACGCCGGACCATGCCGCTTTTTATCGTTTCGATTCACAGTAAACAAGCCTGTTTCGTTCTCCCCGAGGAATCTTATCCCGGAACCCAGGCAGGGTTGGCAGGAGGGCGGCGTAAATCTTACGCCTTTCCCGGTGAGGAACAGCGCGCAGCCGGTCTCAAGCATATCGCGGATGGTTTTATGGCTGGAAGGATAGATCTTCATGCGGATACCGCTGCTGACGTCTTTGTTCTCAAGCATTGCGCAAATCTGTTTGATATCGTTGAGATTTCCGTTGCTGCAGCCGCCGACTACGATCTGTTGTATGCTGATTTCATTCGCATCCTCAGCCGGAAATCCATTATGCGGAGCGTAAGGCGCGGCGACCATCGGTACGATCCGGCTTAACTCGCATTCCAGTTCCTGCTTGTATTCCGCATCGGGATCGGGTTTTATTTCATTATCTTTGTTCATATCGGTAAAATATGGCATTAAAACACACATTGCGCCGGATTCGGACAGCATATTCGCAATCGTGAATTTATCTTGACTGCTTAGTCTTTGTAGGTCTTCACCGCCCAGTTCGAGGGCTGTATCCTTCAAATCAAGAGTTTTAAGTTCTTTAAGCAGCCAGATGGCGACGTCTTTGGCGGTTACCATTTTTAAAAGCCTGCCGGTAAATCTGATTAAAATAGACTTCGGCGTTGTGAACGTTATTAATCCGGAATTAATGCTCGCGGCTAAAACGGCGTAATCCTGCGCCAGCGCCAAATTCCCAAAAGCTCCATACGAGCTTAGGTGCGCTTCGCCGCCGATAATAACGTCTCCGGGACAAACCGCCGACTGCTCTACCAGCAGCGACTGGCATTCGCCGGACCTGCCGACTTGATAGTACCGTTCGATGTTTTGACTTTCGACATACTCATCCAGTGCGTTGACCAATGAACCTTTGGCGGCGTCCTTTTTATTGGTCAAGTGACCGTTTATGAAGGCTAACTTGCTGAAATCCAGTATTCCGCGCGAGCCTGAATCTCGCAGATACTTCAGTATATGCGGAAAATCAAGCTCTGTGCAGACGGCAAGGTCATACTTTATTTCAACCTTGTCGCCGGGCGTTACTTCCCGCTTGTTACAATGAGCGGAAATTATTTTTTCCGTTATATTCACAGTTTAAATCGCATAAATTGTGGTGTGGAAGGTTGTTTGCCTCTTCAAGAATAAATAAAAAAGATAAACATACGTAATGACTAAATCAACCGTTTCTTTCCAATATTCATATATTTATATTAATGGATGCTCTGAATGAGCAGTTTTAAGGCGGATTAAACGCAGGACAGGTTCTTAACCCGTCAATTCCGAACGTCCACTCGTACCCACGCGCCAGCATGGGAGCGCATCGGAATAAATGCTCCGAAAGAGCAATTGTGAGCGGGATTAGACGTAGGACGGGTTCTTAACCCGCCGCGCCATAAAGTCCACCCGTCCACTCGTTCCCACGCTCCAGCGTGGGAACGCATAGGAGACCGGGTTTCAAAAACTCCGAACCAAAGAAGCATATTTAAATGCAATTAGTATTCGATAAATTCTTACAAACACAGTGAGGAAATTCCATGGTTCCTAATCATGTTGCAAATTTAGATTTAGCCGAAGAAGGCAAGCGGCGAATTTTATGGGCGGACAGCGATATGCCCGTGCTGTCGATTATTCGTGAGAGATTCAGTAGAGAACAGCCGCTGAAGGGCGTCAAAATGGCAGCCTGCCTTCACGTTACCGCAGAAACGGCAAACTTAATGCGGACTTTAAAAGCGGGCGGCGCCGAAGTCAGGCTCTGCGCCTCCAATCCGCTTTCGACGCAGGACGACGTCGCCGCTTCCTTAGCGAAGGATTTCGATATACCCGTTTTCGCCATTCACGGCGAGGACAACGAAACCTATTACCAGCATATTTTTCAAGCGATCGAGCACGAACCCGATTTAACGATGGACGATGGCTGCGATTTGGTAACGACTCTGACGAATGAAAAGCGCGAGCTCGCCAGGAAAGTCAAAGCCGGAATGGAGGAAACGACCACCGGCGTCATTCGCTTGAGAGCCATGCACAAGGACGGCGAACTGCTGTATCCGGTGATCGCCGTAAACGACGCCATGACCAAGCATCTGTTCGACAACCGCTACGGCACCGGTCAATCGACCGTCGATGGCATTATCCGCGCCACCGACGCCTTGCTGGCGGGCAAGAAAGTCGTGGTCGCCGGCTACGGCTGGTGCGGCAGAGGATTCGCAATGCGCGTGCGCGGCCTGGGCGCGATCGTTACGGTAACCGAAGTCGATCCGGTAAAAGCGTTGGAAGCGGCTATGGACGGCTTTACCGTCGCCTCGATGGAAGAAGCGGCGGAGTACGGCGATCTGTTCTGCACGCTGACCGGCAACTGCGAAGTCCTGCGCCGGGAGCATTTCGAGAAAATGAAGGACGGGGCATTAGTGGCAAACAGCGGTCACTTCAACGTCGAAATCGACATTCCGGCTCTGGAAGAAATCGCCGCCGAAAAGCGCGAAGGCGTTCGCAAGGGAGTCGATCAATACGTCCTGTCCAACGGCAACCGCATCAACCTGCTTGAGCAGGGCAGACTGATCAATCTTGCCGCAGCCGAGGGCCATCCGGCGTCGGTGATGGACATGTCTTTCGCGGTTCAAGCGCTGTCGTCCGAGTACGCCGTCGGCAATACTATAGAGTTAGGCGTGCACACCGTCCCCGCGGAAATCGACGATAACGTCGCGAGGCTGAAACTGAAGGCGTTGAAAATCAACATCGACGACCTGACGCCGCGACAGGTGGAATATTTGGCGAGCTGGAAGGAAGGGACTTAGGCTGTTCCGCTTCGTTCATAAGCGTTGACCTTGACTGCTCGTTCCCATGCGCCGGCGTGGGAGCGAGCAGCGCTTGCTTCAGTTTAGTCTTCAGAGAGCTTAACGCTAACAAGGTTGGTTGATTTTGAGCGTTGGCGATTATATCGTTTTGTCTCGAAGACTTGGTTAATTCTTATTATTCCAATTCTTTATCAGGCGTTATTGTTCTTAAACGCAAGCTATTTTATTCTCAGGTGTGCAAAACAGGTCAGGTAGTCTTAATATTTGAGATATTCATGCATGATGCGTGAATAGGATAGGTTTTTTTATCTTTGAGTAAACTACACTTCAATCGATGGAGAATGAGCTGTGCAGATATCCAGAGTTAAACTGGAAAACTTCAAGCGTTTCGGTACGCTTGAAGTACCGATAAAAAATACGATTACCGGTGAGAACGCCGGTCAATTCTTAATCCTTGGCGATAATGGCGCCGGTAAAACTACGATTCTGCAGGCAATCGCGTTGTGCATATCCATGGTTTCCCGTATCACCAAATCTGTGGACAGGTTTAACTGGGTGAGTTGGCTGCCGGGGAGGTACTATAATTGGGGCAAACCGATAATCGAAATTGATGTGCATTTTACCGACGATGAAATTCAAGCTACACATGAAGCTGCAAAATTGTGGTTTGAGGTTACTAATCCGGATAGGGATTATATTGAGCCCGGCAGAAGCAAGGATGTAACCGTCCGGTTGGAAGGCGGCAGGTTTTCAACAAAGGGGGAGCGCGATGAAATCTTTCAATTCCAGGGTAGAGCCTATGCCGCCAGTATATCACAACATCCCGAGGCGCGAAAGTTATTCAGCCGACTGCCCGGAATATTCTGGTTTGATCAATATCGCAATCTCGCCGGATCGGAGGATAGCATTCAGAATTCAGAGGATCAGGATGATGACGGCACTGGCAATGGCGATGTGAGGGGAAGAATCGCATCCTATTCGTTTGGCGTTCGAAAACTTAGAAAATATTTGACAACCTGGTGGATCAATCGACAAAACAAGCCTCATTTTGCACCTGATTATCTGGATGAACTGGAGAAAATATATAAGCTGGTTTTTCCCAAACGCAGCTTTGCAGCGCCGGAACCTATGTACAGACCCGGTGAAACTACGCCATTTTCCAGTTACTTTATGTTATCGGATGGGAATCGAACTTATGATATTGAAGAAATGTCCGCCGGAGAACAAGCAATTTTCCCAATTATTTATGAATTCGTCAGGCAGCAAATATGCAATTCTGTCGTTCTTATCGACGAGATCGATCTGAATTTACATCCGCCCTTGGCGCAGACATTTCTAACTTCTCTGCCTCAAATTGGCGTGGGCTGCCAGTTTATTTATACAACCCACTCCGAAACGATCAGCAGTATCGTTAGCCCTGGTGAAATATATCGGCTGAAGGAGGGGAATTTATGTCTGTGAGTATTATCTATTGCGAGGGAACTGCAAACAGTCCTGATGTCCGGCTGCTTACCAAATTGTTGGCGGGAACAGGAGTAAACATTAAGCCGCATGGTGGAAAGCACGGGATGAAGAACTGGATTATTGCGATGCGTGAATCAAAAGAATCGGAATCTATCTATGCGATTCTGGATCGGGATTTCACCGCCGAATGGCAGGAACCGCAAAACAACATTGTACCTTGGGAAAAAACAGATCATGATAATGAAAAGCGCCATTTAGGCTGGCAGTGGGAACGGAAGGAAATTGAGAATTACTTGATTGATCCAGTAGTTGTGGAAAAAACGGGCGTGTTTTCCCCTGACGAACTAACGGAATACAAACAGAAACTGGAAGAAACGCGGGATGAACTGTCTATTTATCAAGCGGCCCGGATTACTCTGTCGTGGTGTCGAAAGGAATTTAAACATCTGCCTTCTGGATTTGGTAAAAAACGGGGTAAATTGAAATATTTATTTCCGGAAGAATTTACAAAAACGTACTGCCTGCGGGAACTGGAAAACTGTATCATCGGATTCAATCAATCGCGCTCTATCAATCTCAATGACGCAAAAAACAAATTTATTGCCTATAAAAAGGAATGTGATCCTGGGGGCTGCAGGTATAGGAATTATCTTCATACTTTTGCGGGTAAGGACTTTTTATGGAAAATGGATGAATGGTTTAAAAAACAAGATGGAATGAATGGGGGATGGCATTCTTTCTGCGAGTATGTCACAGATAGTATTTTCAAGAGTCCGAATAGAGTTTGGGAATGGCTGCCAGAATGGAAATCCCTGCGAAGCGCAATCCTGAAAATGCAGGAACGGTAATCCACGTTTAAACAATGGTAAAACTATTAATGCGAGCTTTGTATGCATTCCCACGCGGGAGCGTGGGAACCGGAATGACTCGTTCATATCTGCAGGCGAGAAAACGGACATAAGTTGACATAAACTATCGACATTATTAACTTGTGTTAATGCCTGTAGTATTTAGATACAAAGGATATCGCTTTCTTTTTTTCTCAAACGAAGGCGATCCGTTGGAACCTATGCATATTCACGTTCGTAAAGGAGAAGCAATTGCTAAGATTTGGCTTGATCCTGAACCTGGAATTGCTAATTCTTATGGGCTTAATTCATCTGAATTGAATGAATTGCTAATGGTTGCGATCAGAAATATTGATAAAATAAGGAGCTGCTGGGATGACCACCTTAATCAGTGAAGCCTTAGCGGTAAATGTTCATTTCGATGCAGATAATATATGGATCGATTTAGCCGACGGCAGACGCCTCAGCGTCCCATTGGCGTATTTCCCACGCCTTTTGAACGCAACGCCGGAGCAGAGGCGCAATTATGTAATCAGCGGAGGCGGAACCGGCTTGCACTGGGATGATTTGGATGAGGACATTTCCGTAGAAAACCTGCTGCTGGGGCGAAAGGATATTCGGTTGGAGAGGGATGGCGTTCTCACAGAGAGTTAATGAGCGCCAAGCCGTCCAGAACGATGTAATTCAACAATGGAACAATAAAATTCGTGAACGATATGAACGATTATGGGTAGGTCATTTCATACGGCGTGATGCAGCCTGAAGGCTGTACTCCAACGAAATAGCGTCCGCGTTTTCGATTGGGTTTGTGAGATAATGTTGGAGTACACGCTTCAGCGTGCTGCCGTGGGAACCGGAATGACTCGTTCATATCAGCAAGCCATGGCACATATTTTGTTTGTTTGATTCGATTAGGGAGTGAACGATATGAACGATTATGGGTAGGTCATTTCATACGGCGTGATGCAGCCTG
>CAZWOY010000118.1:0-3265 GCA_964635255.1 uncultured bacterium | reverse complement strand
GTTTTCGATTGGGTTTGTGAGATAATGTTGGAGTACACGCTTCAGCGTGCTGCCGGTGGAACCGGAATGACGTCGCTTCGGGACTACTTTTTCTTTGGCAGAAGCGCCAGCCTCAGAACCTCGTCGATCTTTTCGACGAACTTGAATTCCAGTTTGTCCTTCACAATGTCCGGAATATCGACCAGATCCGGTTGGTTTTCTTTGGGGCAGATTATGGTCTTCATCTGGGCGCGGGCTGCGGCTACGGATTTTTCGCGCAAGCCTCCGATGGGCAGGACTCGCCCCTGCAGCGTTATTTCGCCGGTCATGGCCAGGTCATGCCTCACCGGCTTGTTCGTGAACAGAGACGCCATCGCGGTCGTCAGCGTTATGCCGGCGGACGGTCCGTCTTTGGGAGTCGCGCCCTCCGGGATGTGGATGTGGAAGTCGTTGTTCTTGAAGTAATCCTGGGATATTTTGAATTTTTCCGCCCGGTCGCGCAGCAATGACATCGCGATCTCAGCCGATTCTTTCATCACTTCGCCCAATTGACCGGTGATCTTGATTCGGCCCTGCCCGGGCATGTCGATTGCTTCGATGTACAGCATCACGCCGCCCACCTGCGTCCACGCCAGACCGTTGGCGACTCCGATGCGCGGCGACCGGCTCTCGAGCGCGGAATGAATCTTGCGGGGTCCGAGGTAGTCTTCGTAATTATTCACGCTGATCGAATGTTTTTCTTCTTCCCCGGAGGCGATCTTTACCGCGATTTTGCGGCAGACTTTGCCGATGGTTCGCTCCAGCGTACGCACTCCCGACTCGCGGGTATAATGAATAATGATATGCTCTAACGCCGTGTCGGTGAATTTGACCTGGCTGTTTTTCAAACCGTTTTCCTCAATCTGGCGGGGTACGAGGTAGCGTTTGGCGATTTCGACCTTTTCGGGCGTTATGTAGCCGGGCAGATTGATAATGTCCATCCGGTCGCGCAGCGGGGGAGGGATGGTTTCCAAATAGTTGGCGGTGGTTATGAACATAACCTTCGACAGGTCGAAATCGAGTTCCAGATAATTATCCTGGAAGGAAAAGTTCTGCTCCGGGTCGAGGACTTCCAGCATCGCCGATGAAGGATCGCCTCGGAAATCGGAGCCGAGCTTGTCGATCTCGTCCAGCATAAACACCGGATTGTTGGTTCCGGCGCGTTTGATGTTCTGGATAATCCTGCCCGGCAGCGCTCCGATGTAGGTTCGCCGGTGGCCTCTGATTTCGGCTTCGTCGCGCAGCCCGCCGAGCGACATGCGCACGAACTTCCGGCCCATTGCCGAAGCGATCGATTTGCCGATGGACGTCTTGCCGACTCCGGGAGGTCCCACGAAGGAGATAATCGAAGTGGCTCCGGCGCCTCTGAGTTTCTTGACGGCTAAAAATTCGATAATCCGGTCCTTAACGTCCTGCAAGCCGTAGTGGTCTCTATCTAAGATCTTTCTGGCGCTTTCGATATCGATGGTGTCTTCCGAAGAAATTCGCCACGGCAAATCGAAAATCCAATCGAGATAATTGCGGGTGACGGAGTGTTCCGGCGAGTTCGGGCTGATCCTGTCCAGTTTTTCGATCTGGCTTTTAGCGGCTTTAAGGACTTCTTCCGGGGCGTCGAGTTCATCCAGTTTCTTTTTCAACGCCTTGATTTCAGCGCCGTCTTCATCCTCGCCCAGCTCCTTTTTGATCGCTTTCATCTGCTCGCGGAGGAAATACTCGCGCTGGTTTTTTTCAATCGTACCGCTGACCTCAGTCTGAATCTTATTGCCCAGTTTCAGCAGTTCAAGCTCCCGGCTGACAGAACCTGAAACTTTACGCAGCCGCTGTTCGATGTTTACCGTTGCAAGCAGATCCTGTCTCTCATCGGGTTTGACGTTAATGTTCGTTGAAATGAAATCCGCCAGGAAGTTCGGATCGCTGATATTGAGCAGATAGACTTTCATCTCGTCGGGCAGATAGGGAGCGGCGTTGATCACTTCGCCGAAATCGTTCTTAATGTTGCGCATAAGCGCTTCGGTTTTCATTTTATCGCCGGGTTCGGATCTCATAATTGAGAACCTGACCTTCGAATAGTCCCTGTCTCCCTTAATTATCTCTTCGATTTTTATCCGGCGGCTTCCCTGCACGATAAGCCTCAAAGAACCGTCGGGAATGCGGAGCATTTTAGTAATTGTACACGAACATCCGATTTGATAAGGTTCTTCGATTCTTGTCTTTCCATCGGGACCTAATTTCTTCAGCGAAACAGCTAAGAGTTTCTGGTCTTTTTCCAGAACCTCGTTAACCATGTTGACCATTTTTTTATCGGTTACAGCCAGCGGGAATGCCGTTCCGGGGAACAGAACCGCGTCGTCGGTTAGAAACAACGGCAGAAATTCCGGCGCCGTTAAGTTTTCAACGTTTTTATCATTAGTTGTGATTTCTTCAGTCATGATTTACTCATAAAATTTTAATTTCAACGGATCTTGAGGGCGGCGCTTCTTTTTTCGGGAGTCTGATTTCGAGAAAGCCCTGTGAATATCTCGCAGTGACGCCATCCGGATCGACCGGGCCGGGCAGTTCAATCCGGCGCTCGAACGGCCCGAAATCGATTTCCATTTTATGATATTTCCGTTTGGAGTCTGTCGGATGTTCGCGCCTGATCCCGCGCAGGATGAGAAACTTGCCTTCGAGGTGAGGTTTGATATCTCGGGTTGTAATCCCGGCGATATCCATGACAACGACGATTTCTTCGCTCGTTTCATACATATCGGTTAAAGGTTTCCAGCCTCTTTCCGAGGGCATGAAGGGCGAGCGCAGTCCTTTAATGTAGCTGTTAAACAAGAATTCGAGCTCTTCGTTCAGATCGTCGAAATCCTTCAATTTCCTGGACTGGTCAGGATTCAGCATTTTTCCTCCTGAAAATTCCTGATATTCTTTTAAAATCTGACAATGGGTCAAAACTGCGGTATAGATCATATTATTCTAACCCATTTTAGTATATAATAACGGAATTAGATTCTGTTAATTGTAGTTTTAATCTATGGTATTATAGCGTATTGAACAAAAAATGATCTGTAAGCGGTTCCTTGCGTCCCGGATAATTTTGTTTGACATGTTTCCGGAAGGCAGTCATTCCAGATTTTGTCCAAAAGCAGTCATTCCAGCGAAAGCTGGAATGACTGCGTACGGGAGCGTTATTTTCCCAGTAATTATTCATGAAGCAAGCTTCGCCACGGAACATGAAAATAGACTCATTTTCTGACGTAAG
>CAZWOY010000117.1:5088-10312 GCA_964635255.1 uncultured bacterium | reverse complement strand
GCAGGCAGAGACGCCCGCCCTACTAAGGGATAACATTTTATGACCTAACTAATAATACAGAAGTACCAATAATTCTTACGATTCAGACAGCTTTTCCTGTAAGGCTTTCTTTTTCTTGATGCTGCCAATGAAAATCGCCGCCGGGAAAATTACCAGATAGGCTAAGAGTAAAACCAGCGGCGCTATGATTCGCGAAATCGGATTATCCCACGGAGCTATGGATAGCAGTATAAAACCGATGATAAGCGTCACAACGCCCGCTAAAAATAAAACCAAATTGCGATTATCAATTACAATCGGTGGAAAAATCTGTTTTTTTTGGGTTCTTTTTGCTTTCATGTGCATATAATATATTAACAGATTGAGAAAAAACAAGGGTTATTCGGAAATAAAAGCTTTACTTAGTTACCTTACAGCCATATTCTTCCGTAATACGTTTTTAAAAGACTGGAATTTAAACATGGGGTTTAATTGAAAACTGGCGTCGATGTTTTCTTTTTTAATCTGACATTCTGGATATATTTCTCCGGATTTCTGGCTTATAGTCTGTACTTAGCCGTTCGAAAAACCAGCATTTATAAGGTTGCGTCGTTCCTGATGATGGCGGGTTTGACGCCCCATACCATCGCCTTTATATCCAGATGGATACTGGCAAAGCATGTGCCGCTATCGAATATGTATGAATATTTATCCGTTATGGGCTGGACGTCGGTTGTTATGCTGGTATATATTAATTATAAATACCGAAAACCGTTCGTCGGGGCTCTGATATCGCCGGTAGTAATAATGCTGATGGTCGCCGCGGCTCTGTTGCCGAAGGAAGTCAATCAATCCTTGATGCCGGCTTTACAGAGTATCTGGCTGCATATTCACGTCTCGCTCGCAGCGATTGGATCGGGATGTTTTCTAATTGCTTACGGCGTGAGTTTTCTATACCTTATTTTTAAATTTGACCCGGCTAAAAATCAATCGGACGCGAATAAGGATATTAGTATTAAATCGATAGTGTTTTTAGTGTTTTTCCCCGTTTTAACAGCCGTGGCGCTGAGGCTTGTCGGAATTAATCCGCAAACGCCCGATTCATTTTTTATCTCCCAAGATACAAATATCGGCGGATTCTTTGTTCTCGCAGGCGTTTCATTTACTATAATAAGTTTATTAATTGCCGCAATCTGGAAAAATCTAATGCGGAAAGATAAAGGATTTACCGGCGGCTGGATATTCGCCGCGATGAGCTTAGTCTTGCTTTTAGGCGGCTTGGGCGCGGGATTCCTTATTCAGAAAGGACTAATATCAATTACCCATAATCTCCATTTGCCGCATGGAGAAACTGCCAAATCGGCCTGGCTTATCTTTGAGTTTATCGGTATAGCCTATCTGATAGCCTTAATCCTTTCGATTCCGGTTCTACCAATATTGCGATTCATTTCAACCTCGAGTATCTTGAAGAGTGCGTTGAAACTCGATACGCTCGATGAAATTAGCTACAAGACAGTTTCCCTTGGATATCCGCTTTACACCGTTGGCGCATTATTCGCCGGAGCTATTTGGGCGGAACAGGCGTGGGGAGCGTTTTGGAGTTGGGATCCGAAAGAAGTCGGAGCTTTGATAATCTGGCTGTTCTACTCAGGATATTTACATGCGAGATACCTGAAAGGATGGAGTGGATCGCGAGCGGCAATACTTGTTATCATAGGCTTTCTAATGGTAGTATTGTCCTTTTTTGGCAATTATTTCTTCGGCGGTCTGCATGCCTACGCCTAATTTTAATGAAACAGGAGCTTTTTCGTGACAGATAGTAACTCCAAAATATTTACAAATTTTACCTTGATAATCGTTTGGATAACGCTAATATTTTGGGCAAAATTGAGTTTTGCGTCCTATTTTGGCAAAAATAATGTTAATTATACCTACTTTCAATGGCGATACCTCACAACTGAGCATTTCAATATCTATTATAATCAGGGCGGAAGGGTTGTGGCTGATTTTGCCGCCGAAGCTGCCGAAGACGCTTATTCGCAGATTACGGCAAATTATCAATACTTCCCCAAAGATACTGAACCGATTCCCATCATTACGTATCAGTCTCACAACGATTTCGAACAGACAAACATAAGCGGAGCTTCGCCCCCTGAATCGTGGGGCGGATTTACCGAATTTCTTAAAAATCGGGTTGTTCTGCCCTATGAAGGCAATTATGAAAAATTCCGGCATGTAATTCATCACGAGTTAGCTCACGCTGTATATTTGGATATGCAATACGGAAGAGGGCTTGGTTCGATTATTTCAGGAATCTCTCAGGCTCAAATTCCATTGTGGTTTATCGAAGGTTTAGCTGAATATGAATCAAGGGCTGGATTGGACCCGGAAGCGGAGATGTTTCTGCGAGATGCGGTTATTAATGACTATTTGCCTGATATCCAGCAATTGGACTATGCCGGTTATACCGGAGTTTATAAAGCCGGGCAGTCTATAATCTACTGGATTGCACACCGTTATGGCGAGCAGAAAGTCGGGGAACTACTTCACCATCTGAAGAATTTGCGCGATTTTGACCGCGGACTCAAAGCCGCTATCGGAATTGATCGAAAGGAACTGTCAAAACGCTGGCATCGCTGGATTAAAGAGCAGTATTGGCCCCAGGTTGTAAAAATGGATAATCCGGATGACTTCGCGCATCGATTGACAAATCATGTTGAGGATATGTGCTTCGTAAACAACAGTCCCGCGCTTTCTCCCGATGGAAGATGGATCGCATTTCTGTCCGATAGATCCGATTATTTCGACGTCTATCTAATGAGCGCTATCGATGGGAAAGTTCATCGCCGTCTGGTGCGCGGTCAACGATCAGGCGAGTTTGAGGAGCTTCACTGGCTTCGTCCCGGCATTACCTGGTCGCCGGACGGCAAAGAAATCGCCTTTTGCGCAAAAGCCGGCGAATTGGACGCTCTATATACAATCGATGTTTCTAACGGCGAAGTTAAAGACAAATACAAGTTCGAAGCCGATGCGCTGTTCAGTCCGTCGTGGTCGCCTGATGGCGGTCAAATTGCATTAATACATGTTCTTAATGGTAGAAGCGATTTAGCGACAGTAGATTTAGAAACTGGGCAATTGCACTCTATCACAGATGATTTATTCGATGAAGCGGATCCTTCCTGGTCGCCCGATGGAAAAAAGATTGTTTTTACGTCTAACCGTGATAAACCGGAATTTGAATGCAATCTGACGCCTCATAATACACTGCCGGAATATAATTATGCGGAATTTGACATTTTTACCCTCGATCTTGAATCAAATCAGTTAACTCAAATTACCGATGATCCTTATGTTGAGCGTACGCCGGTTTGGACAAAAGAAGAAAATAAAATTATTTATGTGAGTGATATAACCGGAGCCTATAATCTCTACCAGCATAATCTTGATACCGGTGAATTTTATTCGATGACGAATCTCATTACGGGCGCACAGCAACCAACGATATCCTACACCAATAATTCCGTAGCATTCTCATGCTATTTCAATAATGGCTACGATATTTTCTTGCTTCATGATCCGTTTGTAAAACAATTCCAATCCCGGGCATTGGAAACTGAGGAAATTGCAGAAATTCCAGAACCGGATGAGGCTGATTCGATAAAATATGGTTATATGCCTACGGATTATACCCACTTCGTCTTCAATCGCGAAGAAAATGCTAAGAAAAACAAAAAAGATTCATCAGCTGCAATTACGGCAGAGACTGAACCTGAACAGGAAGATGAAAAAGAAAAAATAACGCGCGTTAAAAACGAAGCTGGATTATATCCATCTCACGAATATACCATGAAATTAAAACCGGATCAGGTATTTCTCAATGCCGCCTATAGTCCCTACTACCAGATGCAAGGTTCCGGCATGATATCATTTTCAGATGTGCTAAGCAATCATCTGTTGTATGTCAGCATCGATCTAAACAGGTCTATCGAATGGAGTAATTTCTATCTAAATTATGAGTATCTGGCGCGGCGAATTCCCGTCAGCGCAGGTTTTTTCCAATATGCCTCTCTCTACCCAACCAGCCGAGTCTATTGGCACGACCGCAGTATCGGGCTTTTTGCCGCGATGAAATATCCATTGAATCGGTTTGACCGGTTTGAGTTCGGCGCAAGCTATTTAACCGTAAAAAGAAAAGTCCTCGATTACGACGATTATTATTATCATGGCCGGCAAAAACCAAGCGGCAGCAGCCGGCAGACCATTATGCCCTATATCGGTTATGTCCATGACACAACGATCTGGAATTATGGAATAGCTCCCACCAACGGTTCGCGCTATCGATTTAAGTTAAGCGGGAGTCCGGACATATTCGGCGATGAAGAAAAAAGCCTCGAGTTTTATACATTTTCGTTCGACTATCGTAAATATATTAATTATAAAAAGAAATATACGTTCGGTTTTAGGCTTTCCAGCGGTATTTCATCGGGCAGGAATCCGCAGACTTTCTATCTCGGCGGCGTCATGAACTGGTTTAATCCGCGCTGGGACAATCCCGAAACAGATGCAAGAGTCGATGATATTGAAGATATTTATTTCTCCTCATTTGCTACGCCCCTGCGCGGCGTCGGATATTACAATAGAACCGGCAACGCCTATGTTCTTGGCAATGCAGAATTTCGATTTCCGTTTATCAGGCATTTACTATTCGGATGGCCCCTACCCGCCTATTTTAATAATGTTCGCGGAGCTCTATTTTTCGATATCGGTTCAGCCTGGAAACCCGAACGGGATGACAAGCTGTATCCGGAATTATGGAGTAAAGGCTTCGGTTTCGGCGTCCGACTTGATCTGGGAATTTTCCCGATAGAATGGGACGTCGCCTGGTCGCCGGATCCGTCTTCGAATATGCAGCCTCGGTACTATTTCTCGATAAACAGCGGGTTTTGATCCTTCCTGCCCCCCTTAAAAAGGGGGGTGAGGCTTGCAGACGAGGGCGTCTGCAAGCTCTCTGGTTCCGTTTAGGCTCTCCGGTTCGGTTTTACTCAAAAATCCGTGACAATCCGCTGCATCCGCGTCATCCGTGTTCCTATTCTTCATCTTAAAACCATATTTTTGCAAATGGCGGCTTGCGACTGCAGACGAAAAGGGGGGGTGAGGCTTGCAGACGAGGGCGTCTGCAAGCTCTCTGGTTCCGGTTCGGTTTTACTCAAAAATCCGTGACAATCCGCTGCATCCGCGTCATCCG
>CAZWOY010000117.1:0-4988 GCA_964635255.1 uncultured bacterium | reverse complement strand
TGTTCCTATTCTCTTTTCAAAGGCGCGACAACGTGCAGGCAGCATGAATCGCCTCTTGGGATCGATTCTTCGATAAAATAGTCCATGTTTGGATTCAACGTTTGGACAAGCGCTCGCTCCATATTCGTATGCGCTGCGCAAATATCGGGATTTCGGAACGGATAGACGCACTCATATACTTTTATCGAAACTCTGTTATCGTTAAAATCGACAATCTCCCCTTCGCCGTAAACGTTGCTGAAAACCTTGACTAAAAACAATCCGATATCCTGAATCGTCCATTCATCCTTGTTTTTTACTGCGCGCTTGCCGATTTCCGTCCCGTATTCTACGCTCACCTCCCGTATCAATTCCAATCCTTCTTCGCCGAACCGGTCATATATTGCCTCATAAATCCGTAAAATTCTATTTAAGAGGCTGTTGATCGTATGCCGGCGCCTGATTTCAAGCGGCTGCGCTTCGAAAGTAATGTTGGGTGGAGTTTGTATCATAAAAATGCCTCTTTTTGTTGGTTTTTATGCAGTACCTGGTAAAGTAAGAAATTAATGCGGCAGTAATCAATGGATCCCCCAACCCTCTTAGAAGAAGCGTGATAGATACTCCCATCTCAGTGATATCGAGAATGGCTCGACATTCCCATGCCGGAACAAGGGAGCGAGTTCACAAGCCGGCGGGTCAAGAACCCGCCGACATTAAGTTAGATGTATTTCGACGCTTCGCGGTATGTCAAACCGCTCATATCATCTTTGTATTTCTCAATAAATTCCCTTACCGAATCGGGATCGGTTTTAGAATACTCGCGCAGCGCCCAGCCGATCGATTTTCTTATCCAGAATGACTTTTCGCCAATGCATTCCCTGCAGAAATCGAACAGCATTTCCGCATCCGCAGCTTGTTTGAATTTCAACTGTGACAGTATGGCCGTTCGCCTTATCCAGAGATGCTCGTCCTTAATCCATCGCTTTAATTCAGGCTTCATTTCTTCAGGATATTTCTTAAGAAGACTTCCTGTTAAATCCGCCGCTATCGTATCGACTAAATCCCACCAGGCTCCGGTTTCGATCATCATTCTGTATGTGGGGAGAGCTTCCATCGTCTGGAATTCGGGGAATTTCTTGGCATACGAAATCGCGGTCCACTTATCGTCGCGATAGCCGCCTTTCCAGAATTCATTAATAACTGTCAGGTATTCATTAAAGTCGATAGGCGGATATTTCTTAAACGCCTCCCGATGAATCTTTTTCTGATCCGCTGAAGGAACTCCGAACATGGGAATATCGGACTTTAGATATTTCTCCATTTTCCGGGCTTTTTCATGATCGCTTTTCGCTTGAAAAGCTTCTGTTACGAATGTTACGATTGGATGCATGTATTTACCGCTCCCCTACTTCAGTATTTCTTTCATTTTCGCTATAATCTGTAGCGCTTCCATCGGAGTCGTCGCGTCTGGATCGACGTCCTCTAAAACCTCCCGCAGTTTTTTCTCCATCGGATCGAAGAAAGTCAACTGAGCTTTCTGGGCTTTAGGGTATGTTTTCCTGCGCGGCTTCTTTTTTTCCATCGGTTCCGGATCTCCCGACTCGACGCTGTCAGATTTTTTCTCCTCGTTTGAATCTTCAAGGACTTTCAACTCGTTCGATTCAAGGTTGTTAAGGATTTCCTTCGCCCTCGAAATAACTTCCACCGGCAAACCCGCCATCTGGGCGACATGGACGCCGAAGCTGCGGTCGCTGCCGCCGGGGGCGATTTTACGCAGGAATACTATAGCGTCTTCGTATTCTTTGACAGCCGCGTTTTTGTTGCCCACCAGGTTCAGATGCTTCTCCATCTCGACCAGCTCGTGAAAGTGCGTTGCAAACAGCGTTCGCGGCTGCAATTTATCGACCTCGTGGATATATTCGACGATCGCCCACGCCAGACTCAAGCCGTCGAAGGTGGAAGTGCCTCTGCCGACCTCGTCGAAAATGACCAGCGACTTGTTGGTGGCGTTATGCAGGATGGACGCGGTTTCCTGCATCTCGACCAGAAAGGTCGATTCGCCTCCGGCTAAATTGTCGAGCGCCCCGATGCGGGTGAATAGCTTATCGACCAAGCCGATCCGGGCTTCCGCCGCCGGTGCGAAAGAACCCATCTGGGCCAGGATTACGGTCAGCGCAACCTGTCTGAGATAAGTGGATTTTCCCGCCATATTCGGACCGGTGATAATCAGAATCCGCTTGTCATCGCCGCCTATTTCCAGATCGTTCGGAATGAATTGCTCGCCTGGCGGCAGCAGCTTTTCAACCACTGGGTGACGGCTGTCGCGCAGGACTATGCGATCTGAATTGTCCAGCATTGGGCGTCGATAGTCTTCTTCCACGGCAAGTTCGGCGAGGGCGGTTAAAAAATCGAGGTTTGCCAGAACATTGGCGTTGATCTGCAGTTCTTTTGAATAATCCAGCGTCCGTTTCACCAGATCGTTGAACAGTTCTCGTTCGAGGTCGATAACTTTTTCTTCGGCGCCGCTGACCTTCGCTTCGAATTCGTTCAGCGCGTCCGACGTATAGCGTTCGGCGTTAACCAGCGTCTGGCGGCGCATGTAGTCGTCAGGGGCTTTTTCGAGCTGCGACTTGGTGATCTCGAGGTAGTAGCCGAATACTTTATTAAAGCCGGCTTTTAGGTTAGAAATCCCCGTTCGCTGCCGTTCTTCCTGCTCATAAGTCTGCAGCCAGTTTTTTCCGGTCTCGCGTATGGTGCGCAGCTCGTCGATTTCGGCGTTGCAGCCGTTTTTTATCATGCCGCCGTGGCTAATCGAAATCGGAGGCTCTTGAACGATGGAGTTGAACAGCAATTCTTTTAAATCTTCCAGCAATTGAATTTCGGACTGCAGCGACTTGAGCAGTTTGCCGCCGGCGGTTGAAAGTATTCCGGCGAACTGCGGCAGTATGTCCAGATTATCCCGAATCCCCGCTAAATCGCGCGCCGAGGCTCTGCCGGTCCCGAGCCGGGCTAAGAATCGCTGCGGGTCTCCCGCCTGCCGCAGCAACGAACGCAGTTCCGCCCGCAGATCGGTATCGCGCGCCAGTTCGTCGATGGCGTCCAGCCTCCGGTTTATCTCGCCAACGTCCATCAACGGCGCTAACAATCTGCGATAGAGCAATTTACGCCCCGCGGCGGTAATCGTTTTATTGATTACGGCGAACAGCGTGGCGCGGCGGTTTCCAACTAAAGATTCGACCAGTTCAAGATTCCGGCTGGCAGCGGCTTCCATAACCATATATTTTGAGGAATCGGCGCGCGACAGATTCGTAAAATGCCCGACGCCCGTTCTCAGATTGCCTTTAAGATAATGGAGCAGAGCTCCTGCGGCGGAAATCGCCGGCGGCAGGTGGTCGATTCCAAACCCTTTGAGGTTCTGCGTCTTGAAATGATCCAGCAGCGTCTGCCGCGCAAAAGTAATTTCCCAGATCCAGTTCTCGACTTTGCTCTGAGTTGGATTGCCATTTGAAGCGACCAGAGATACGCCGGGTTCAAGTTTTCCCTCTGGAGTCAATACCTCGACCGGCGCGATCTGTCCGGCTATATTCTTAAGTTCCTGCATATCAAACTCGCCGGTATAAAACTCGCCGGTTGTAATGTCCGCCCAGGCTAAGCCCCAGGTAGTTTTATCTTTTATCAGCGCCGCAATAGTGTTCGACTGGGCTTCCGCCTGGTCGATAATGGCGGGATTGGTGCCGGTGGTGGCGATCTGCACGACGTCGCGCTTGACGAGACCTTTCGCCAATTTCGGATCCTCGACCTGTTCGACGATAACCACCCGGTGGCCGGCTTTGACCATTTTAGTGAGGTAGTTATCGACCTGATGGTAGGGAAAGCCGGCGAGCGGCACTTGCGAAGCCTTGCCGTGGGCGCGCTTTGTCAGCCTGAGTCCCAGCGCTTCGCTCGCGATTTTCGCGTCGTCGTAAAACATCTCGTAAAAATCGCCCATGCGATAGAATAGTATCGCGTTCGGATACTTTTTCTTGATCGCCATGAACTGGTCGAGCAGCGGCGTTCTGATTCCCTTGCCTCCGCTCACTTGGCTTCGATCCGGTTTTTATTCAATTCCCAGAGCCTGAACAGCCGCTGAGCGTTGTTGGCGGCGTCGAACCAGACCATCATCAGACCGCGCGCGCCGTCGAGGAAGCCTCGCTTGAATACAAACCGCCGGACAAAGCGAAAGGGAATATTAAACAGCAGATTCCGCGCCAGATCGAAGGTTGTGACTCGTTTTCCATTTTCGTAAAGATACCGGGCTTCAAACTCGAAATCTCTCTGATTCTTGCGCACTATCGACTCCAATGTGGGATAAGGATGATGTTCGAAAGGAAGGCTGATTTTTCCCGTTTTGCCTTCGATTTTTAGCTTTTCATGCACGTGCTTCGCTGGAAAGCGTCCTTTTCCGTTCCTGAACAAGCGCAGTTGATAATCGGGATACTGGCTGCCGTATCGCGCCCATTTGCCAAGGATGAAATTTTTGCGCGGGATAAAATAGCCGTCGAGGCTGTCCGGGCTGTTGACAATTCTTCTAATCTCACCGGCTAAATCATAAGGTATGGCTTCATCAGCGTCGAGAACTAAAATCCAATCCGCTTTGCAGTATGCGATCGACCTGTTTTTATTGATATTCAGATTGCGATCATTAGGAACCGAATAGACCTCAGCCCCCCGCCGCTTCGCTATTTCGGGCGTATCGTCCGAAGACTCGCAATCGAGGACGACAACCTGATCCGCCCATTCAACGCTAGTCAAGGCGCGCCCGATGACTTGAGCCTCATTATGGGCAATCATTGCAACGGCTAATTTCATTTCTTATGTACAAGTCGATTTTGCATAATGATAATGTAAAAAGCAATTATTTGGATGGATATGCAAGATTCGATAAATATTTTATAAGAGTAAATTTTAACACATTCCTGGAAAATAAAGAACCTTGAATCAATCGCATTGAGTGCGCGCTTCATGAAAAA
>CAZWOY010000116.1:0-10316 GCA_964635255.1 uncultured bacterium | reverse complement strand
TTTGTGGCTTGAGCCGCGAATATACCATAACGCCCAACTCACGCCCGTCGATACGTGCAGCGTAATCGTTGGCATGCAGAAATACGAAGATAATCGTCTGCAAGTCTTTCTAAATCGCATCAATCTATCCAGGGAACTTATGTGGGGACAGGATGGGATTACGATTGACACCTCGAACAGAATGCAGTTTTTGGAAGGACTTTATACCGGACCTGTCGCTGACACTTATCTTATTCATTGGATTCGAGTCAGTGAGGATTTCACGGAGCGCGAACCGCGCCTTCAGCTTGTCAATCGAAACGGTGATTTACTCTGGGGCGAAGGAGGCATTGGAACCGGATATGATGGAAGCTTGTGGGTTACGACAACGAGTGATCGATGCGTTATCTCCGCACAAACTGAATCACCGCCAGATGATATTGTAATTTGTAAGTCTAATCCCGATGGGGAGCGCCTCTGGATTTCAAGACTTTCTTTGTTATCGGATAATATATTTAATAGAAATATAGGTAATATCGAATCAGACCGGGAAGGTGGAATTATCCTGGTTTATGAGTATAAAAGACGGTGTAACATTAATGACAGCCTGAGATATTTTCGCGGTCTTAACGCAACAAGGATTTCGAGCGATGGCGACTCCTTATGGACAAGGTATCTATATGAGCGAGATGCTGTGAACAACGGAGAAATGCTTAACATACACCCTCCAGTCAACTATATTGGTTTTGGTCGCTTTTTTGTTGCTTGGGTAGATTGGCCTTATTCCATGCAGGCAATTTCTTTTAATATCGACGGTGAATTGCTTTGGAATGAACCGACTGATGTCATTACAAGTGGATCTGGACATTCCGGTTTATATGCTATTAATTCATATCAAGGTATTTGCTATGTATGGGATGATTATGTACGCGAGCGACCAAACGGGACTAATCATCAGCAATGGGGGCAAAGAATAGACCTGAATGGAGAACGTCTTTGGGGGGATCGGGGACTCGTCATTCAAACAAGGAGACCTTCGCATCAATCTGCCACTACAGATTGCAATGGCGGCGTAATTACCCTTGGGGATAATGTTGGTCCTATCGTTCAGATGATGAATAGTAACGGAGAAATCGGAGTGGTTTTAGAAGTTGGCATAAATGAGGGAAATGCCAACCGGAAGTCTTCCATTTTATACCCCCAACTGAAAATTTATCCCAATCCAGGCAATTCCCATTTTTATTTTGAATTCTATTCACCTTTTACTAATGAGATATTTATGTACAATATTTTCAATTTGAAAGGCAGAAGGATTAAAACAGGAATGATGAAGGGAAATCCGCATATAGTTCATGATTTTTCCCAATTTTCCAACGGCGAATACATTTTGCAGATAAAAACATCAAAAACAACCGCAACCAAGCGTTTTTCGCTTATCAAGTAACAAGTACTTTCACAATTTAAAATGGAGTAAAAAATGAAGTTTGCACGTATCCTACTATTTCTAAGTTGTTTAGCACTCAGCCATATTGCCTTGGCAATAACCTACGAACCGCCAGGGGTGTACCGGTGGCACACCCAGCCTAATGGAACAACTACTTTCCTGGCGAGTTCATGGGGCCGCTACACTTTAACTGAATATGAGACCGACGACGGCTATACAATTATTCAATCCCCGAGCGATGGATACTGGTATTATGCGGTATTAGACAGTGAAGGTGAATACGAGCCGTCTAACGCCAAAGTCGGGATTGACAATCCACCGGTCGCACCACACTTGCGGAGGTCACCGCAACGAATTGCAATTTTGAGGGATGATCTTGGAGCTGTAAGGTTGCGACAACTTTCTTTCGCCGAGAAATGGAGATACATGATAACGGAAGATATTCATACGACCCTAAAAATTGCCGTGCTGCTAATGGATTTCCCGGATCGGCAGGGCAGGAAGTTTGATATCGGGAATCAAAACATCCCAATTATTACTCGGGAATATCTTTCAAATATGCTTGTGAGCCAAGAGGATTACAACTGGGATTCAGACATTATTGCCACCCCTGATGGTTATGAATCCTGTGGCAGCGTGAGGGATTTCTATAAAAGCCTTTCTAATAATCAATTGGATATTGAACCTGCAGGTCCGAATGAGTTACCTGCACACGCCGCCGAAGGAGAGAATCCGGCTGTCCCGGCTCGCACCTTATTGATTAACCCAGATGATTGGCGTGGAAACCCGATATGGCTGGAAATGGATACTAATTTTTCTAATGCCGAAGGGGATGGATATGGTGTAAACAATCCTCTTATGTACCAGGAAGCTTTAGAACTTTGTGAAGAAAAAAATTGGCTGCCGGATACGGATCCTGAGAACCCTGTTTATCCCGGATTTGATATAATCCTGTTTGTTTATGCAGGCTATTTCGCTGGTTGGATGTGCGGAGAGGAGTTGGACTATCCGGGATTAGTGGGTTTCGTAATTGGTGAGGATATAGGTGCGGGAATAATGGCAGCAGCAGTTTGCGAGTTTTGGCACGGAACTAAAGATTATGGACAAAACTTCCTTCAGGTGGGACCCATTGCCGATGAAGTTCTGGATCAAATCGCCGAGGATCTTTATCCATTTCATAGCGACTCTTACGGATGGTATCCACGTTCTGCTAATATTGATAATCCAGACGAATGGGGCGGCGGCATTGTTGGTGAATTCGACAATGGCGGCAGGGCTGGCGGCGATTTTTCCTGGTTTTACAATCCAAATAACCAAATAACCAGTAAGCATAATAAAAGGCGCGTCGGAAATAATCCCGGATACTGGAATCCTCGCGATCGTATCAAAATGGAGTGGTTCGGGACTCACGAAGAATTGGATGAGGATATAGGCCCTGTAACCAAAACACTAACTTATAGCGCCAGTCAACCGACATTCATTAGCTATAAATACATTGATTCTTATGATGGAGAGACGCCAATATACGGGCAGTTCTTCTTAGAATGCCGGAAGGTTCTAACAATAGCTGACTCTATAGCAGGCTCTCCTTATGTAGATTTTAACTCCAAAGGTGTTGGATGGTATGGTTATGATTATGATCCTTCACAATATAATGTTTGGGGATACCGCATAACACCAAATAAAAATAATTTGTTGATATGGCATGCAGAAGATGAACTCCCCCAAATCCACGTACAGTTCGGCGATGGCCATGCAATATGCACAAATGAAACCTATAGTTATGGTCCAGATATCCCCAATGACCGAGACTTGCGGGATGGAGATGAATCCTTGAACGGCAACGACTATTTTCCAAGTAGAGATTGGTCAACAATAACCGAAGAGTATGAAGGCGATCCTGTTATAGAATTTGGTCCCGGAACGTACCAAAATCGCGCAAATCCTGCTATTGACTACAGCAGTGTAGATTTGATTGCCGCCGCAGAGAATGATGAATATAGGATTAAGCAAACAGGCTTCTGTGTAAAAGATATTGAAGTTTCAGAGGACGCGCCTTATCCAATAAGTTTCGATGTTCACACTAACTATTGGGGTGGAGATGTTACCGAAAACTTGGATTTGTCAGGTGATCATGTCCATCTCGGTCAAAATTGCACAATTAAGGATGGTTTCACTATCGAATTTACGCCGCCGAATGTTCACGCTGATGCTGAGATATTTATCGACAGCGACATTTACATCGAGGATGGCGGCGCCTTGACGCTGGTAGCGCCATTGTCGGATCAGAACTCAAACGAACTCGCAATTACTTCAACTCCAAACAATTTCTTTACAATTTACATTCATGAAGGCGGAATGTTAAATTTAGTATGTTCAGAGGGTGAGTTAGAAACATATCATTTTCGCTGGAATGCCGCACGAGTACATGTTATGGATGGCGGTGAAGTAGATTGGGGCGAAAATCAACATATCTCATTTATTGGTAATGGCGATGATGGACCGGGGCTGTGTGCAGAATCTGCAGATCTGGATATTCAGAACTGCAGTTTTTCCGGCTACGATATCGCCATCGAACTTGACGAATGTACAGGATCAATCACGGATGTTGACGTTGATGATTGCTCAATCGGAATCAAGGGCAGCGACCTTGGCAGTTCCTTCACTATGGATAACGTGTGCGTAACTGATTTTGTTGGATATGGCTTTGAGCTGATAGGCAGTTCCCCGACTCTAACCAACTGCACCGCCTCCGACTGCCCAACCCAGGGAACCGATCTGCCGGTCGGCTTATACTGTTATGATTCCTATCCGATCCTTGAGGATTGCGAGTTCGACGGCAATTATCGCGGGCTTGAGGCTTATGGCTTGACTACCGTGGTCAAAGCCGGCGGGACGTCGTTCAGCTATAATGAATACGCCGGATTCTATACCTACGATGCGCTGGCGTACCTGTACTATTCGACCTATAACCCGGATCTGGGGCATAATCTGGCGGTTGAAAACGAAGCCGAAGGCGGAGTCTATATCGGCGGCGCAGGCTATGTCGATATGGGCTATGGATCGGAATATCCCGGGAATAATTCGGTTTACGGCAACTCGCCCTGCGAAGTCGCCAATCAGACGACGATCGAAATTCCGGCGGAATATAACTGGTGGAACGACGTCAACGGTCCGTCAAGCGTTTACGGCCCGGTTGACTACACGCCTTGGCTGGTCGCCGATCCTAACTCGATCATCGAAAAAGCCGGCGACGCCCGGCGAATCGCCGATTTCGACGACGGCGAAGACAATCCCTTCCGAACCGCCGACAGCCTGTTCAGCCGCGGCGAATTCGGACGCGCCTTCGACCTGTACCGCGACCGGATCGGCGAAAACCCGTCCGACGCGCGCGTCTTTAACGCCATTCGCCGCCTGCGCCAATGCGGGCGCGAAGCCGAAAGATTGGACGATTGGCGCGCCGCGCTAAGCGGCCTGCAAGACCATCGCGACGTCAGAGCCGGCGTCCGCCCGCTGCTTTCCGGCTTAGCCGCCGCCGATATGGCTGATCAAGGCGACTGCGAGGAAGCCTCAGCCGTCCTCGCCCGCGTTATCCGGGGCTTGGATCGCGAAGACGCCGCCGCGCCGACCTTGCTGTTCCAGCAGGGCATGATCTTAGCCTACGAACTGCGCCAGTACGAGACCGCCGCTGAAGTCTTCAGCCGGTTCATGGAGCTGTACCGCAACCATCCGATGCACGGCGCCGCTCGCAAAGAGTTCAACGCCTGCGTCGAAGCCGGCGAGAACATCGACAGCCCGCGCGATCCATCGAAAGGCGTCCCGGACGATCTCCCCGAAGCGTTCGACTTAGCTTCCGCCTACCCCAACCCGTTCAACGATTTCACAACTATTCGCTACGCCGTCCCTGAACAGGGGCCTGTGAAAATCGCGCTGTACAACGTCTTGGGCCGGCAGGTAAAAGAGATCGTAAACAAGAGCCGGCGACCGGGATTCTACGATGTGCGGATTTCGGGTTCGGATTTAAATTCCGGGATTTATTTCTGCAAAATGAACTCCGGCAGGTTCGAGAAAACCGTCAGGCTGATCTATCTGAAATAAAATATGAGGTGAAAAATCAACGTTTATTGGCTTTATCCGCGCGATCCGCGTTCCTATTCGAACGGTTCGATAAATAGGAACGCGGATCACGCAGATGCGATGAATTTGGCGAGGACATTTATTCCGGCAGTCCATTTGCCAACAAAAAAACGCCTACACCATAAATACCACCAAAAATACCCCATCTCACCATTATTTCGCACTTTCGCACTTTCATACTTTCACACTTGCCTTCCCATCCCACCAGATCTAAATTCCACACCATCACATACCCCAACGGCAACTTCTATCATTCCCCCGGTATATCGCTCCCGTGCGGATCCTTGCGTTTCTTTTCCCAGACTTCCTCCGAACCGGGGACGTCTTCTGTCAGGTAGTGTTCGACGTCATGCGCCGGGCGGTGGACATGGTCGGGCGGGACGTTCAGCTCTTCGTGGAGGTAGCCCTCCCAACTGCGGTGGCGGCGGATTATCTCCCGCGCCTGCGCCATTCCCTTTTCGGTTAAAGTCCAGTTTCCATTGGATTTTACCGCCATGCCTCTGCCAACAAGAAATAACGGCAGCCACCAGGAATGACTCAGCGGGGAAGCCATCTCGTCCTTCCGCACCGGCTGATTGGTTTCCTGCGCCCTGAAGGCCTGGGCAATCCAGTCCTCGCAAGCGATGCGCACTTTTAAGCCAAAACGCCCGATCCAGCGGACGATCGTACCGTGTTTCGGCGACAATAAAAAAGCGATCCCGAATAAACCGCCGGCGACCATGGTCATCGAACCGGCGATCGAAGCGTCCAACAGCCGTGCAACGGCGTAACCGGCTGCCGCTATAAGCGCCGACAGCGCTACAACCCAGCCGATCATTCCGCTCAACCGTTCGGACAATAGATATGCCGTCGCGGCCGGCACAACAAACATCGCAACGACCAGAATTGCGCCGACTGTCTCAAATGACGCTACGGTCGTCAACGAAACCAGTCCCATTAACGCATAGTGAATCAACGACGCCGAGAAACCAAGCGAGGTCGCTAAAGCGGCGTCGAAGGTTGAGATTTTTAGTTCCTTATAGAAAACCGTTATGAACAACACGTTCAGCAAGCCGACAAATCCTATGATCCAGAGTGGGCGAACGCCCCAAGAATTGCCGCGGACGATTAACTCATCCCAGGGGGAATAGGCGATTTCGCCATATAAAACGCACTCCTGATCGAGATCGACCATGCCGGCTTTGGCTGAGATCAACACAACGCCAAAAGCGAACAGCGCCGTAAAAACAATCCCGGTCGCGGCGTCGGTTTGTATCTTGCCGCTGCGGTTCAGCCATTCGATCAGCACAGTCGTCAACACTCCGAACGCTCCCGCCCCGATCAGCATCGGCAGCGGCGCCCGGCTGCCGCTCAGAATAAACGCAATGGCTATTCCAGGCAAAACGGCGTGGGAAATGGCGTCCGATATAAGGCTCATTCGCCGCAATACTAAATATACTCCTAAAAGCGAGCATGAAACCGCAACCAGAAAGGCAACCGCTACAATAATCCAGCTATTTATACTCCAGTCAAACATGGCTGTCCCGCTTGTAACTAATTGGGTGCGGCGAGATTAGCTTATCAAGATTGATTCCGGTGATTTTTTCCAACTGCGCTTCGATTTCCGGCGTTAGGAAATGTTCGGACTCGTCGGCGTCGCGGTGAACATGGTCGGCGGCAATATCCGCCTGATGTATCAGATACAGTTCCCACAGCCGGTGGCGTTTTAAAACCGCCCTCGCCTTTTCGACGCCAGCCTGAGTTAAGACGAATTTACCGTTTTCAACATTCTTTGTAAATCCCAGGTTTTTCAAACCGGACAGTTTGCCGCGAATCTCGCCCTCGCCGGCGCCTCTGAATTCCGCTATTTCATTTATCGTAAACGATTCCGTCATATTTTTTCCGCTGACTTCGAAATACTCGGCTAAAAGTCTCAGCGAATTGTCGCGATTAGTTTTCCGGCTTAATTTGGCTCGGTTGACCGCTTTGGTTATCAATCCTCGGTTCGGCGCTACCAACAGCGATATTAAAAACAAGAACGCTGCGAATAATACGGTTAACGGTCCCGACGGCATCTTAGAAGCCATGAAACTCAGGCAGCCGCCCCCCATACCCGACAATGCTCCGACAATTGCGGAAAGCAGGATCATAGTATCGATTCTATCAGTCCAAAAACGCGCCGTTACCGGAGGGATTATCAGCAGCGCCGCCATCAGTACGACTCCTACCGCCTGTAATCCGATTACGACCACTCCGACAATCATTCCCATCAAAATGACGTCTAATAAGGTCGCAGAAAAACCGATTGAATTTGCATAAGACGGATCGAAGCACAGCAGCGTAATTTCCTTTTTAAACAGCAATGCGCCCGTTATAAGAATTACCGCTATGACGCCGGTCAGTTTTACCTCCCGCATCACGAGCGAAGCCGATTGACCGAATAGAAATTTATCGAGTCCGGCTTGCGCTCCCATTCCGGTTTTTTGAATGTAGGTCAGCAATACGATTCCGATTCCGAAGAATACCGATAATACGATCGCTAAAGCGGCGTCTTCCTTGATCTTGCTGAACTTTCGGATTGCAATAATAATCAAAACACCAGCCACGCCGGCTAGATAAGCTCCGATCAGAAGAACGCCGATCGATTTGGTCGCCGTGATCAGAAACGCCAATCCTATCCCCGGCAAAGCTGCGTGCGCTAATGCGTCGCCGATGAGCGCCCGTTTGCGCAGCACGGCGAAACTGCCCAAAACGCCGCCGACGACGCCTAACAGGATCATGCCTGCGAAAACATACTGGACGTTGGCGTCGGTGAACGACAGCAGTCTTAGCGTTTGATTCCAATATTCGCTCATAGCGTTCCTAATGCTGCTGCGCCATCGTTTGAGCCAAATTGTCGAGCGCCGTTAATCTACCGCCATAGGTTTTCTTCATTAATTCGGCGGTAAACACTTCATCCGTCCGTCCTGCCGCAACAATTCGCATATTTAGCAGAATCAACCGGTCGAAGTATTCCTTGATTGTGTTTAAATCGTGGTGAACGACGATAACCGTCTTGCCTTCGTCGCGCAGTTTGTTCAGCAGCGTGATAATCGCTTTCTCTGTGGAAACGTCCACTCCTACAAACGGTTCGTCCATGAAGTATATATCAGCGTTCTGAACCAGCGCTCGCGCTAAAAAGACTCGCTGCTGCTGTCCGCCCGATAAATTGGATATCTGTCTGCCGGCTAAGTCGATTACGCCCAAACGCTCCATCGCCTGACCGGCTGCTTCCCGATCTTCTTTCCCCGGTCTTCGGATCCAGCCTAATTTTCGGTATCTTCCCATTAGCACAACGTCGCGAGCCGTCACCGGAAAGTCCCAATCGACGGACTCGCGCTGCGGTACGTAGCCTACCCTGCGCCTCGCTTTGGACAGAGGCTGCCCGTAAAACTTAACCCAGCCCGAGCTCAACGGCAGCAACCCGAGAGCGGCTTTAATCATGGTCGATTTACCGGCGCCGTTTGGTCCCACGACGCCGGTTAGCGTCGCTTCGGGGATTTTAACGTCGACGTCCCACAAAACGGGCTTGCGCTGGTATGCGACCGTCATGTCGTGTATTTCCAGAGGAACGGGGGGTTCCAGGCTCATTTCAATGCCTGAACTATTGTATTCACATTGTGTTTCACCATCCCAAGATATGTTTCCGCTTCGCTTCCTTTCTCGCCTAAGGCGTCGGAATACAGTTCGCCGCCGATAGCGACCTCGCGTCCTTTGCCTTCGACTCCTTTTTGCACCGCTTCAATCGACCGCTTCGGAACGCTCGATTCAACGAAAATGGCTTTTATTTCGTTGTCAGCGATATAATCGACCAGTTCGGAGACGTCGCGCAGACCATACTCGGAAACCGTCGATATGCCTTGAAGTCCGCGCACCTCGATTTCATAAGCTCTGCCGAAATAGCCGAATGCGTCGTGAGCCGTAATCAGGACTCTTTGTCGTTTGGGTATTCCGGCAATATCAAGTAAGATTCGGCTGTGCAGGGCTTCAATTTTACCGGCGTACTCTTTAGTATTAGCTAAAATCTCATCCTTATATTCCGGTTTCTCTTTCGCTAACTCCTGTCCAAGCTTATCCACCATTTTCGCCCAAAGACTAAGGTCGAACCAGATATGCGGATCGTGCTGACCGGCATATTCGGTTGGTGAAACCAAAAGCGAATCTGGGAGGAGTTCACCGGCGGCAATTACGGTTTTCCTGCGCGACATTTTATCGAGAATCTCACCCATTTTTCCTTCGAGGCGTAAACCGTTGTAAACGATAATATCCGCTTCCGCAAGCCTTGAAACGTCCCCTTCGCTGGCTTTGTAAAGGTGTGGATCGACGCCGGCTCCCATCAAGGCGCGAACTTCCGCTTTATCGCCCACAATATTTTCAACAGCGTCGGCGATTATGCCGGTCGTTGCAACAATGCTGAATTCTTCAGTCTGCTCTGTTTTTGCCTGCTTGCCTTTGCCGCATCCTAAAAACAGGATTGAAGCAAAACTAAAAAGAAAGAATGTGCAAAGCGCAATTCTTGATTTTGTGGAAAAAACCACTTGTTCTCCATTGTGTTTAGCTGAATTAACTTTGACAAATCAAGGTATATACGTCTTGTCTAATTTTCTGTTTGCAAGGTGCATTATTTCTTTGAAAATAAAAATTCTACCAGTAGGGGAGGCGTCCCCGCCTGCCTTGTCAACCTCGCAGGATCGCGTTGGCAGGCAGGGACGCCTGCCCTACCAGAGACGTTTATTTT